>JAPLFI010000147.1 GCA_026390755.1 Ignavibacteriota bacterium | reverse complement strand
TCTGTTTATCCGTGCAAATATTTCTTATAGATTTAAAATGGTCATAAACATTGAATTCAAGCTGCTTTTGTTTTTCTCCGATTTGTAAAGATATTTCATTTGCTTTTGTATCATCTCCAGATAATACAGTGTTTATTATCTCTCCCTTGAGTTTTTGCATATCAGACAAAAGCAGTGATGTTTGCTGTTTGTGTTTCTCACGAAGCGGAAAAAAAGCCGTCATTTGCTCATCCGAAAAATTAATTTCTTCCTTTAATATCATCTCAATTCCTCCGGGTCCCGGCAGTATTCCCTGTGGCTGTCCGGGCGGTTGTCCGGGCGGTTGTCCGGGCGGTTGTCCGGGCGGTTGTCCGGGCGGTTGTCCGAACGGTTGTCCGGGCGGCAATCCCTGCTGTAATCCCTTATGAATCATCAAATTAGATTTTACTGCTGAACGAAAGTACCACATTGACCCGAGAGTCGCTATGTTAACAAGAACTAACACACCGATAATAATATAAAGACCGGTATTTCTCTTATGATTTTCCATTACTCTGAAAAATAATTATTAATATTGTTGTTTATATTGTATTCGGTTATAACATTTTTTATAACAGTTTCGCGGTTGAAATATGATTTGTTACCGCCGTTTGAGAAGAACAATATTGAAATAAAATTCACGAACAATATCAGCACTATTATGACGGCATAACGGATTTTATGCGCAGGCTGATATTCATTTTCGTATTCGTTAATTTTTGCCGATATTCTGTCAAAAATAAAAGGATTTGCCTCTGCTTTTTTTATCCCTTCAAGGCATTTCAGCGTTAGTTCGGTTTCTTCCTGTATTTTTTTGTTGTATTCCATGTTCTATTGTATTAGATGCTTTTTATTACGAAACCTTGCGGTCATTTGTAATTTTTATAGAAATTCCCTAAAAGTATTTTTAAGTTCGATTTAGCCCTGTGCAGAAGCGACTCGACTGATGACACGCTAACTTTCATAATATCAGCAATTTCTTTATTAGGAATGCATTCGACCTTACTTAATATGAATGCAGTTTTCTGGTTTTCCGGCAGTTTATCAATCGCTTTAAAAAGTACTCCGGAACGCTCTTTATTCTCAATTAAAACTCCTGGGTGCTCGAAATCCTGCTGTTCTATAGCCGGGTCTGCATCCGAAAAGAATGAAGTAATAAAAGAAAATCTTTTTTTTCTTTTATTTTTCCTGATAAGTTCGAGAGATTTGTTTATTGCTATGCGGTAAATCCATGTATTAAGGGCAGAATTTCCTTTGAAATCTGCAATCGAAAGGAATACTTCAATAAACACCTCCTGCGTTATATCCTCTGCATCAGAAGTATTTTGCAAAATTCCGAGCGAAGTATTATAGACTTTATCTTTAAACAGTTCAACAAGCTCCCTGAATGCTGTTCTGTCCCCGTTTTTTAATTGCGATATTAAAAGAATTTCTTCCAATTATCATATTAAATTTCCGTATAAAAAAAATAAGATAATAATTAGAAGGGAATTTTAATAAGCAGAAATTTGACAAAAAATCAGAAACCCGCCTTTAATAAGCGGGTTTCCGAGAATATTATTCCTAATGAGAGATTCCCATTTCGTCAAGTAAAAATCCGGCATTTGCGAATTTTTCTGTTATAAACAGAACATAGTGGAAATTAACAGAGATAGTCCTTTGCAGGTCAAAATCGTATTGCCAGTCGCCTATCATTGCTTCATAGTTTCCGTCAAATGCCAGACCGATGATTTCACCTTTAGCATTCATAACCGGACTTCCGCTGTTGCCTCCTGTTATATCGCACTGATGCGTAAAGGCGACGGGCACATCGTTAAGTTTCGGATCTGTCCATTTTCCGAAATCCTTGTTATTATAAAGTTTGGTTAATCCCTCCGGCGCGTTAAATGGTTCTTCGCCCGTATTTTTTTCTATAACACCTTTAAGTGTCGTGAACGGAGCGTATGTTACTGCGTCGGCAGGTTTATAACCTATTATGTTTCCCGATGTAAACCTCATGGTACTATTGGCATCCGGGTATAATCCTGTGCCTTTCCATTCAAATAATCCGTTCAGATACTGTTTCCTGATTTCGGATACTTTAGCTCCGAAAATCTGGTTTTCCTCTTGAATTAATTCAGATTCGGGATACATCCCCGAAGCCATTTTAATAAACGGGTCATTCAAAGATTCAATTTCTGTTAATGGCATTTTGTACAGGCTCTTCAAAAACTCGGCAGTGCTGAGTTTTGATGATTTCACTGCGTCATCAGCGAACTGTTCAATTGTCCGTGATTTATCATCAAAAATGTATTCCAGTCCCTTTATTCTCTGTTCAGCCGGCAGTTCCGATGCCATTTTCAGCGTGCGAATAAGTAAAGCCTTATCAAACGGTTCGTAATAATTTGCATAATTATATTCAATTCCTTTAACAACATTATTAATAGTATTTTCGTCTATTCCGGGCTGTCTTTCGTTTTCGGGTTTAGACAGTTCTTTCTTTATGTAATAAAGCTGTACAGCCATGTTTAGCTGAGTCCCTGCGAGTCCCTGTAGCAGATTAAATATATTATCCCTGTCCTTGGTTTTCGCAAGAGTTTTGTATAACTCGGCATCCCTGCTGAATAAATCACCGTATTTTTCTTTTCTCACCGCATCGGCGTTAACCCATCCAAGGAATTCTTTTTCAAATTCAATTTTCTTCTGAAGGAAATTTGTCTTTTTCATTCCGGTAACTTTTCCCTCGTAATTTTTCATCGCATTTGCCAGACCTTTTTTCAGGTTAGCAACTTTTATTTCTCCGTCTTTGTCATTTTTTGTTAATTCGTCCGCGAGATTTATAATTTCCCTGAAGTTTTTTATACTGAAAGGGTAGTTCTTATTCTGATTCCACTCAATTGAATTAGATGTCCTGTAACGGGTTGTTTGTCCGGGAAATCCTAATATAAAAGTGAAGTCGCCTTCCTTAAGCTCTTCTTTTGCGGCTTTCAGCCATACTTTGGGTTTATACGGCACATTTTCTGCACTGTATTCTTTTCCCTTACCGTCAGGTGAAACATACGCCCGCATAAAAGTAAAATCTCCCGTGTGGCGCGGCCACATCCAGTTATCCGTTTCACCGCCGTAATTTCCGATTGAGAGCGGGGGAGCGTAAACTATTCTTATATCCTTAATTAACTTATAAACAAACATCACATACTGTTTGCCGTTAAACATTTCGGCAATATTAACATCAGCATCTTCTTTTCCTTTTTTAAGTGCTTCTGTCATTTCTGCTATTTTCTTATTTATTTTCATTCCGCGCTCAACAGGGTCGGTTATACCTTTCGCGGCATCAAGCACTTCTGCCGTTACATCCTGCATATCCACGAGCATTCTTGCCGAATAGCCAAGGGCTTTAATCTCTTCCGTCCGGCTTCGCGCCAGGAATCCGTTCGTGATGTAATCGTTATCTTTTGTCGAAGCCCGCTGAAGTCCGCTGTAAGCAACGTGGTGATTAGTTACTATCAATCCTTCACCCGAAACAAAGGATCCTGTTCCTCCGCCAAGCTGAATAATTGCCTGATAAAGCGACGGATTATCTTTACTGTAGATTTCACTTACATCAATCTTCAATCCTTTTTTATTCAGGTCAAGTTTGTCAATCTGATTTAACAGCCACATTCCCTCCTGGGCTGTAACGGAAACCGCGAAAAGGAATGAGAAAAATAAAATTGCAATGAATTTTTTCATGTTATTCTATATTAAGTTTGAAATATTAAAACCCCCGGAATCCGGCAGGATTAACTTATCCTATTATATACGGAAATAATGCAGAATTGTTATAGAATTATTATACGGAAACATAAAAAACCGGCTGTCTCATAAGTTGTCATTCCGAACTTGTTTCGGAATCTAAACCGCAAAAATAATATAAAAATGAGATCCTGAAATAAATGCCCCGGAGAGTACCCCATGATGACAATATCAGGTTTTGAAACAGTCCCTTTAACGAATAATTTACAAAATTTTTATAAATTCAGTTTTGCTCTGAGTTCGGGACTCAGGGCATTTTTCGGTAAAACTAATGTAATTGTATTAATACCGAAATAAGTTTCGGACACATTAATAAATCCCGCGAACGGACCGATTAGTCCCCATGAATTTTTTACATTGAAAAATATTTTCCCGTCAGGAGACTTTTTCAATCCGACTATATGCATCAGATGGTCATCCTGTGTAGTAAGGTTTTCGAACAACTCCTGCCGTGATTTCTGTGTATATTCAATTTCCTTTTCATCTGGATTAATTGTTCCCGCAAGGCTAGTTTTGCCGATGGGAATCATCGCATAACCGGCTTTCTGATTGAAGAAACTGTTTGTTACATCCGCATCCCAGCCGACTGTATAATCATTCATCACCGCATATATCGCGGCGGCGAGGAACTCCTCAACGGGAATATTATAGAATAATCCGCCTGTGTAATTATCGGGAACCTCTACATTAAACGGTTTGTAAAACGGATGATGCGTAAAGGATGTAAGTCCGATATAATCATCAGGATTGAACTTCAGTACCTGTGCCGAGAATTCGAGAGGAGTGTATTCTTTCCCTTCATAAGTGAATTTTTCGGGCGGTTTACCGAATCTATCGTCGAGCATTTTTTCGTAATTTTGTTCCCAGCCTGATGATATCGGCATTTTTACAAGAACACTGTCAAGAAAATTCTTTAATTTTGAATCGAATCCACTATGGTTAATTTTCCCGTCGCCGGAATTCGGATAAACGCTTTGAGGGACAATACCGTATTTAGTAATTGCGGGAAAAACATCATGTCCGAACGCTCCTTCGGAAAAGCGGGTGAATCCCTGACGCAGTATGTAGTTCTTTGCCTTATCCAGATATATATTCCGGACAATAAATAATTCCGACAGGTCAGGATGTGCAATTCCCTGCTGTATCATTTCAGATTCAAGTATGGATAATACGGAAAAGCACCAGCACGTACCGCTCATTCCCTGGTCTTTTACTTCGGTTGACGGAAGAGTCTTTACGTCCGTTAATACCTGCGGGAAAAGATTCCCGGCATAAAGGAACGAAAAAACTAAAATTAGAACAGTTAATAAATTGATTTTTCTCATAAGTTTTATTCTTTACGTTAAATAATAATTATTTATATCATACAATTTAACGAACTATTGCGATGTATTCCATTTATAAATTTGTTCCGAAAATAAAAAGTCCCCCGCTTTATGAAAACAGCAGGGGACTTCTTATGGGTCGAGAACATGAAAGCTATTTTACAATCATCATTCTTTTCGTTGAGATATTTATACCATCTACTATGAGTGAATAAAAATACACTCCGCTTGATAATCCCGCGCCGTTGTTTGAATTTTCATTTTTAGAAAATTATAATTTGTTAAGAAATCAGGCAGTCCCAAATATACTTCAACGAAAGACCTGCCGGAAAAAAGTTTTGTAGGAGAAGATGAATAAATCTCTTCGTTGCAATATTAGTTCCGTTAACAATCAGTGAGTAGAAATACACACCGCTTGATAATCCCGCGCCGTTGAAATTCATTTTGTAGTTACCTGAAATTAAATTCAGATTTCTTATTTCCGAAGAGTATTCCCTGCCAGATAAATCAAATATTTTAAGTGAGACATTTCCTGCTTTTACTAAATCGAATTCGATTGTAGTTACCGGATTGAACGGATTAGGATAGTTTTGCTTAAGTGTGTATTCCGTAGGGACTTTATGCTCATAGAAAAATCCGCTTGTAACAATTCCTTTTGAATACTTGAAAATCTGCGCACCATAAGTATTACCTGAAACTGCAAATATGGTATCGGGGTGAACCATTTGAACACCCATCGTTGTATATCCGCCTGTGTTGTATATTTGCC
>JAPLFI010000053.1 GCA_026390755.1 Ignavibacteriota bacterium | reverse complement strand
CTTTTTTTCCTCTTTCTTTTCTTCTTTCTGAACTTCCGCAGAACCTTCAGTTTGTTTTGGTTTTGCAGACATTGTTTTTTTAATCCACTCCGTTGTAACTGATTTAGGCCTGATGATAGGTCTGTTAAGAGCGCGGTTGAGTATCAACTGCGCTGCAAGTCCGAGCACACGTGACACGGAGAAAAGAACTGTATAATATTCGTATTCCGTAAGTCCGTAGTAATGAAGTAAGGCGCCGCTCGCCGCATCAACGTTAGGCCACGGGTCTTTTGCTTTTCCGCCTTCAATGAGTATCTTAGGAACGATATTGAAAAGTTGTTTTACAATACCGAAAATTTCATCGTCAGGCAGATGCTTATTCCCAAAATTAACGAATGCCGTAAAACGCGGGTCGGTTACTCTCAGCACGGCATGTCCGTAACCGGCGATGACGCGCTTATTGTTCAGAAGGTTAATGCAATAATCATGTATTTCATTGTCACTTGGTGTATGTCCGATATCATCACGGAGTTTCATTATAAAGCGCAGACATTCCTGATTTGCGAGACCGTGAAGCGGACCGGCAAGACCGTTGAGACCTCCGCTTACGGAAAAATATATATCAGATAAAGCCGAACCTATAGTCTGCGTTGCCAGAGCGCTTACGTTGCCGCCTTCGTGGTCGCAGTGCAGTGTCATATAGAGGCGCATCAGTTCAGCAAACGAACCGTCAGAATCTTCAACTCCAAGCAGGCGCGCGAAATTTGCACCCCAGTCGAGGTTATTATCGGGAGTAATCCTCGGACCTTTATTAAATTTTCTGCGGTAAATATATGCCGCAATAACCGGCATACGCGCGATGAGGTTCAGAGAATCCCATAACATCGGTTCCCATAGCATATCCTTTGGCATTCCTTCTTCGTATCTTTTACGGAAGAAAGATTCGTTTTCCATTACGAGACATGCGGAGTTCAGCATTACCATCGGATGGGTTTCCATCGGAAGAGCATTAATCGTGTTCCATACATAGAAAGGAACATCGGCTCGTCTTTGCAATTCCCACTGGAGGTCCTGCAGAGCTTTTTGGTCGGGTATTTCACCAGTAAGCAAAAGATAAAATATTTCTTCGGGCAGGTAGTCCGTCAGTTCAAGTATCGGAGTACCTCTGATAATTAGCCCGGTATCAAGTCCGACTTCGGAAGTATCGCAGATGAGAGCTTTGATGCCGCGCATACCGCCGAAGATTTGTTCGACGGTTACATTGCCGAGTGAAGCATTCTGGTTCATTGCGAAAACTTCATTTGCTTCTTTTCTTAACTTAGGAATGATATCCGCAAGTTTGTCTCTTAGAATCATAATAAAAGATATTTAAAGTGTTTTATAAAGAAATTGATTTATGATTGAAATAATAGCAATTTAGTATTAATTTAGTAGTATTTAATAATTTTAATTTTAAAAAACAATATGAAAATCAAATATCACGGACATGCCTTCGTTCATGTCAACACAGATAAACATAATATCGTTCTTGATCCGTTCATTTCAGGGAATCCGGTCTGCGATGTTAAGCTGGACGGATTCAAATGTGACTTTATAATTCCGACTCACGGACACGGGGATAACTTCGGCGATACATTAGAACTCGCAAAAAATAACGATGCGCTGATAATTGCAATGAATGAAATAGCTATATACTGTACAAACAAAGGCTTGAAGGCTCACCCTATGAATACTGGCGGGGCTTTTAATTTTCCGTTCGGGCGCGTAAAGCTTACTATCGCTCATCACTCTTCCTCTCTGCCTGACGGAACTTATGCAGGCGATGCGCACGGAGTATTAATGACGATTGACGGAAAAAATATTTATCACGCCGGCGATACTGCTCTTTTCTATGACATGAAGCTGATAGGTGAGATGCAGAATATTGACTGTGCCTTTGTTCCTATCGGCGATGATTTCACGATGGGTGTTGACGACGCAGTTAAGGCAGTAGAGTTTATTAACCCCGGTGTGGTTGTACCCGTACATTATAATACGTTTGATATTATCAAAGCAGACGCGCAGGAATTCAAACGCAAAGTGGAATCTATAGGGAAGAAATGCGTGATTATGAAACCCGGTGATGTATTGGAAATTTAACAGATAAGAAAAGGATTGTAATTGCCAAAAGTAATTTCTATATCAAACCAGAAAGGCGGAGTCGGAAAAACTACGACTGCCGTGAATCTCTCCGCATGCATAGCGCAGAATGGCATCAGAGTTCTGCTGATTGACGCAGACCCTCAGGCAAATGCCACAACGGGCATGGGAATAGAAGCTCGGGACGACGGTAATACCGTGTATGAACTTCTGATTTCCGATAAGCCTATAACAGAGTGTATCAGAAAAACACAGATTGAAAATTTAGATATAGTAACATCTAATATAAATCTTGTGGCGGCGGAGCTCGAACTTGTATCTCTGAGCAACCGGGAGCGGATACTCCGCGATAAAATTTACAGGCTTAACGGTTTTGATTTTGCAGATAAGAAGTACGAATATGTTTTTATTGATTGTCCTCCGTCTCTGGGACTCATAACGGTAAACGCCCTGAACGCCGCTAATGCAGTGCTTATTCCCGTACAATGCGAGTATTACGCGCTTGAAGGCTTGTCCCAGCTACTTAACACAATAAAAATGGTGAAGAATTCGTTTAATCCCGCATTGAGTATTGAAGGTTATCTGCTTACTATGTTTGATTCGCGTTTACGGCTTGCTAATCAGGTGGAAGCCGAGCTTCGGAAGTTTTTCGGAGAAAAAGTATATACTACGAAAGTAGCAAGGAACGTGAAAATCGGAGAAGCGCCGAGCTTCGGAAAGCCGATAACAATATATGACCCGTTATGTACAGGGGCGCATAACTATTCGGAACTCGCTCTTGAATTTATAGAAAGGAATAAGGAAAAAAAATGACTGAACAGAAAAGCGGGCTTGGTAAAGGATTATCCGCGCTTTTTGAAAGCAAAAGCGTTGATATGAAAGCCGTTAATGAAATTAGAATCGCCGATGCAAAGAATGACGGAGTATCGGGGGGAATATTCGAAATTGAAATAGATTCAATAAGCTATAATCCCTTTCAGCCGCGCGAGGATTTTAATGAAGATGCACTTAATGAACTTGCTGACTCTATAAAACATAAAGGACTGATTCAGCCGGTTACGGTAAAAACGCAAAGTGACGGCAGAGGATATGTGCTGATAGCCGGTGAGCGCAGAATCCGGGCGGCTAAGATTGCCGGACTGACGGCTGTTCCCGCTTTTGTTTATAATACCGCCGACGAAAGCAAACAAACTATGATCGAACTTGCCCTGCTGGAAAACCTTCAGCGTAAAGACCTTAATCCGATGGAATTA
Organism: Ignavibacteriota bacterium; assembly: GCA_026390755.1. Classification (GTDB taxonomy): domain Bacteria; phylum Bacteroidota; class Ignavibacteria; order Tepidaquicellales; family Tepidaquicellaceae; genus JAPLFI01. Next base: position 1,649 of record JAPLFI010000053.1, on the reverse strand, counting down.
TCGGATTCTTATCAGCGTCTGATTGATGAATGCAGTCTGACCCAGGAACAGGTTGCGGCGCGTATGTCGAAACAGAGAAGCACAATTGCGAACTTTCTCAGACTGCAAAGGCTTCCGGCGGAAATAAAAGTGTCTCTAAGAAAAAGCGAAATCACCGAAGCTCATGCACGAACACTTCTGAGACTCGAGAGCACGCAGGCTATGCTTGAATTATGGCGGCGGGTTATCAGCGAAAATATATCGGTTCGAAGGCTGGAAGAGATAACTCAGGGAAATGCTAAAAAGAAAAAAAAGAAAACAGTTAAGATTGAAGAGAATAATAATTCATATTTCGAAGGCATCGAAAACAAGCTTCGTATGTATTTCGGTACACGTGTGGTTGTAAAAGCAAAAACAAAACAAACAGGCGAGATTATTATTGAGTATTATTCAAACGATGATCTGGACAGAATACTCGAAATAGTAGAAAAATAAATATATATTAAACCAGTGGGCTTCGCCTATGTGAGTCCGCCGTATAAAATAAAATTACAGATTTCCTATAAAAACACGCGTGGCATATTCAAGTTTAACCTGTCCGCCGTTATTGAATTTCTCGAAGATGTCCTTAACGCCGTTCATTATTTCCTTGTGTTCAGGTCCTTCCAGCGGAATGTATGATATGGATAAAATTCTTCCTTTTAGCCCGTTAAAGTCAAGAATTTGAAAATTCGGAAGCGTCTGTGTGTGATACTCGTCGTGACCGAAAAACGATTTCAGGAATTCCTTATCTGCAATATTATCTTTTGCCTTGTCAAGTTCCTTGGAAAAAGATTTCAGCAGTTTGTTATATGCCTTCATAAACATAGAAACGTTTTTGCGCTCGTTCCAGATTATGACTACGTGACCGCCGGGTCTTAGAATTCGTTTAAACTCTGATTTTGCCTTCTTTGAATCGAACCAGTGGAAAGACTGTCCGGCGGTGATTATTTCAACGCTTTTATCCGCAAGCATGGTTTCTTCGGCAGTGCCTTTCAGACAAGTAAAGTTAAGATATTTTTCTAATTTTTCTTCTGCCGCTTTCCTCATCTCGTCGTTCGGCTCAATTCCGAATACAAGGTTTCCGTTATTAAGGAAAAGGCGGCTTAGAATTCCTGTACCGCATCCTATATCGGCAACATCTTTTGAAACGTCGAAGTCTATCTTTTTTTCAAGAAGACTTATAATCTGCTCGGGATAGCCCGGGCGGTACTTAGCGTAGAATTCTACGCGTCCGTCGAAACGGGAAACTGAATTTTTCATCCGAATTTTTCTGATTTAATGTTTTCGTGATTTACATTTAATTCAAGTAAAAGCCTTTCCATGGCGTCAACCATAACCTGAGGACCGACTATATAGTAAACGGGTTTTAAGACATCGGGAACTGTATTTAAAATAAGGTCTTTAGTTATATAACCAAAATTATATTTCCAGCTTTTATCATTTTCATCGTCAATTAACGGAATAAATTTGAATCCATCATACTCTTTCGCCCAATTTTCAAACTCCTCAAGATAAGCCATGGATGCGGCTGTCGGATTAGAGTAGAAAAGATATGCTTTATAAGGAAGCTTTTCGGAGATGATATGTTCAATCATACAGCGGACGGGAGTAATACCTATGCCGCCGAT
>JAPLFI010000164.1 GCA_026390755.1 Ignavibacteriota bacterium | reverse complement strand
GCAGTCACCGAATAATCTCGTTATGCTGCTTCCTCATGGACAGGAAGGGCAGGGGTCGGAGCACTCGAGCGCGAGACTGGAAAGATTTCTGACCTTATGCGCGGATAACAATATCATTATTTCCAACCCTACGACACCGGCGCAGTATTTTCATTTACTCAGACGACAGGCAAAAATGAGCGCGAGAAAGCCCCTCGTTGTTTTAACTCCTAAGAGTTTACTCAGACATGCGGAAGTTAAATCGCCGGTTGATGAATTTATTAACGGTAGATTTGCTGAAGTTATTGATGACGCAGGCACGGAAAAAGACAAAGTAAAAACTGTAATACTGACGAGCGGTAAAGTTTATTACGATATTCTAAAACATAAGACAGAAAACAATGCTGATGATTTTGCCATAGTGAGATTAGAGCAGTATTATCCATTCCCGGCTGATTTACTTGCGTCAATTATTAAAACTTATAAAAATTCTCAGGAAGTGATATGGGCGCAGGAAGAGCCGGCGAATATGGGTGCGCTGACATTCATGGCAATGCGTTTAAAAGAAGAAATAACAGGTAAAAAGAATTTGAGGTTTGTTTCGCGTAAAGAAAGCCCGAGCTCTGCTCCCGGCTCATATAAAGTGTTTATGGAGTCACAGAAAAAGATAATTAAAGAGACTTACGGATTAGAATAGATGCACAGGAAAAAGAGGGTACGGAATACTTCAGGCTGTATATTTCCGGTAAAAATTTATTAACTCTTCTTTAGCCCGCGGAAGATTATCGGCTGATATTTCAATATTATGTTTTTTCCCTTTGTCCTTATATTTTTTATCGTAATAATTTGTTATCATTAATTCCGTAAATGCAAAAACATCGCCTTTTTTAAGACTCTGCATTGCGGAATCATAATGTTTATTGCTGATTTCTTTTCTGAAAAACCTCTCTTTTTCAGTTAAAATCTTTTCCATATCTGTAATTCCCCTTAAATCAACTCCGAAATAGTCGTGATTTATTCTGTTTACGCGGGATTCCATTGACGAAACAATAAGAACCGAAGTTGCATTCTGCATCGCTGAAAAAAGTGATGCTGGAATAACGAAATCGCCGACTTTTTTACTTTCACTCTCGATTATAAAGGTTCTTTTTCCCGGAAAATGAAAGAAATTATGAAGGAGATTTTCGTACAGGTTGTTCTCAAAAGCGGACTGATTAAAAACCGGGGAGAAGTTCAGTATTTTATAAGGAACATAGCCGAATAAAGAGGAATAATGCCGTGCCGCTTTTTCGAGATCCAGACATGGAATATCATTATAAACAGAGTTTATCAGCATCGTCTTGCCACAGCCCGTTAGTCCCGAAAGTTCGATTAGCATACAGGGAAACGGATTGATATTAAAATAGTTAACGACTTTATTTCTATATATATTAATGCCTTTAGTAAGAAGTGTTGCATTATGCCCGATTTTTGCACATAAGTAAGCAAGATATTTGCTTCTCCCGCCTCCGCGCCAGCAATATATTAATATTTTTTTATCCTTTGCATTATTATTAATTAAAAATGATTCGAGAGCTGTCAGCTTCGGATCGGCATATTCCATGGCGAGTTTAACAGCGGCATTTTTTGAATATTTTCTGTAAACAAGTCCGACATTATGCCTTTCAGCATCGTTAAGAACAGGAAAACTTAGTGCTCCGGGTATGGCAGTCTGCGAAAACTCTTTTTCGGAACGTGCATCAATTATTAATGTTTCCGGTCTGAATAATAGTTTTTCGAAATCATCTATGTTAATTGAAGGGAAATTATATTTTCCGAATAAGTCGGTGAGTGAAAAGTACGATTCACTGTCATAATTTCTGACATACTCAAATAATTCCTTGCTGTTTTTGAATTCCGTTGCCAATATCAATCAGAAATTAAAAATAAGTGTTCCCGCCCTGTTAATCCCGTCAGTTTCGGCGACATAACCGATAACCTCTGAAACAGTATCGCCTGATTTTATTAAGTCCTGCAAAAGCACTTCGGAATACTTTTCCGATACAGAAATAAGCAGACCGCCGGAGGTTTGCGGGTCATAGAAGAGATGTTCTGTTGCGGTATTTACGATGCCCTTATTTACGACATAATCCTTTGTATAAGTTCTGTTTGATTTATCGCCCCTCGTAAGAAGTTTTTCTTCTATTGCCCAAAAGGCTCCGTCAAGAACAGGGAGATTATTCACGTTGAAATTGAAAACGACTCCGGATGATTTTGCCATTTGCATTGAATGTCCGGCGAGTCCGAAACCTGTAATATCCGTGCACGCATTAGCTTTATTCCTTACCATTGCTTCCGAGGCGTATTTATTAAGCCTGTTCATTGAAGAAATCAATCCTTCGTAATATTCTTTCTTCGGATTACTATATTTTACTGAATTATTCAGCAGACCGGTGCCAAGCGCTTTAGTGAGTATTAATACGTCGCCGGGAACAGACGTATGATTTCCTTTTACATCGGCAGGTTTTATTGTTCCCGTGACTGCAAGACCGTATAGTATTGTTTCTATATCAACCGAATGTCCGCCGATGATCACACATTCAGCTTCTTTTGCTTTATCCGCACCCCCTTTCAGGATTTCACGGAGTATATTAATATCTTCTTTTTGCGGAAATCCGACTATATTGAGAGCATTTATCGGTTTACCTCCCATTGCATAAACATCGCTCAGTGAATTCGCGGCGGCAATCTGTCCGTAAACGTAAGGGTCGTCAACTACAGGAGTAAAGAAATCCGTTGTATGTATAAGCGCCAGATCATCGCTGATTTTATATACACCTGCATCATCAGCGCCTGAAAAGCCGACCATTACATTTTTATCCGTACCCCAGTCAATATCTTTCAGAGCCTCGGAAAGTATATAAGGAAAAATCTTTGCGGCGCATCCCGCCGAAGAAACCATTTGCGTTAGACGAACTTTATTATGCAATTTCAGTAATTATATGTTTTTTAAACAGGAATATTTTGGTAACTGTCAGTAAAGAAAGAAAAATAAAGGCAAAAAGAACTAAATCTGAATTAAATATACGGATTTATTTTGATTTTTTATACGTTATATATTACTTCGGTAATTAAGGATAAAAGGTAACTACTCAGCGTAAATATTATAAAAGTTGCCACAAATTCACAGATTAATAAATTATTATTTTTTTTATTAGTGATTTACGCCTAATATATGATGAATTTCCATTCATACCCCCAAAATAGTTCTTCCAATTTGACAATTTTCTTTTTGTAATGAATATTATTTTTGAATATTTTATTAGCTAAATCTGTGAATCTGTGGCTATTTATTTGGATGCCGAGTAGTTACGATAAAAGTAATTATTAACAGTGCAGTTATTATTGTTTTGAAATATTAAGCAAATAAAATTATTTTGGTAGATAAATAACGAAGAAATTATCAGAAAAGTTAAGAAACATTTAATAAATAAGAAAAGATAAAAATGCAAACAGTATTAAGCACAAATCAAACAGCCGACAGAAAAAAGCTCATTTTCATATTGGTTATTTCACTGACGCTCGTATCGGGAATAATCATCGGGGGATTATTATTTACGAAATATTTCAGGCAGGGCGGCGGACCCGATATGAATTATTCTTCCTTCGAAAAAAGTCAGCAGACACAAAAAATCAGCGATGACAGGCAGACTGCGGTTACAAAAGCTATCAGCAAAGTATCTTCCGCAATAGTCGGAATTAACGTCGAGGAAGTGCGAGAAGTTCAGGACCCGTTTTTTAACGACCCGTTCTTCAGGCAATTTTTCGGAAATGTTGCGCCTCAGCGCCAGGTTGTAAGAGGTCTTGGCTCCGGTTTTGTGATTTCCGGAGACGGATATATTTTAACGAATGACCACGTCGCGGGAAACGCTACGAAAATTTCTGTTACTTTAACAACAGGAGAAACTGTTAACGCGAAACTCATAGGCTCAGACCCGGTTTCTGATGTCGCTTTACTGAAGATTGATAAGAACAATCTTCCTTTTGTGAATTTCGGTAATTCGGAGAATGCAATCATTGGAGAGTGGGTTATTGCACTCGGAAATCCGTTCGGATTATTTGAAATAAATGACAAACCGACTGTTACTGTAGGTGTAGTCAGCGCACTGAACATGAAATTACCGGCTGAGGGTAAAAGAGCATATAAAGATATGATACAGACCGATGCCTCTATAAATTCAGGGAATTCGGGCGGACCGTTAATTGATGTCGAAGGAAATGTTATCGGTATGAACACCATCATTTATACCGGAGGGCAGTTCAATCAGGGCAGTATAGGAGTAGGGTTTGCAATCTCAATTAACAGAGTTAAGAAAATCCTCGAAGAACTGAAATCCAAAGGCAAGATTGAAAGAAATTTCAATCCGGGGTTCAGGATTCAGGGTATTGACGAGCAGATTGCAAAATATCTGAATCTGAAAAATAAAAATGGTGTGGTTGTTACACAGGTTCAAAAAGGGAGTGCGGCAGACAACGCAGGATTAAAACCGGAAGATGTAATTATATCAGTCAATGGAATAAACGTGCGCAGTGAGCAGGATTTAATACTCGAAGTAAATGATTTACGCCTCGGCGATATTTTAAACATGAAAGTAATAAGAGCCGGAGACGAAAAAACTATCGAATTCAAATTAACTTCTGAAAAATAGTGAAAAGAAATTATCAGCCCCTATGTGCGAAAAAACGGAATAAGTTCTCGCAAGGGGCTGATATATTATTCAGTCTTTCTTATCGGGTAATTTGTATTCAGCCTTGGTATCGGGTAATTTGTATTCAGCCTTTTTTTCAGGAAATTTGAACTCAGCCTTTTTCTCGGGTAATTTGAACTCAGCCTTATTATCAGGTAATTTGTAGGCATCTGCGATCACATCACCGCTTTCATTCATTTTACAGTGTCCGACAAATTTAGCCCCGTATTCCATGATGAGATGGTCAATAACGACGTCTCCGCAAATTTTTCCGCCCTTTTTTATTTCTAATTTATGAGCTTTAATATTGCCTTTGACATCTCCGTAAACTACTACTTCAATTGACATTACATCGCCTTCAATAATTCCTTTGTCGCCGATGATTAAACCGCTTTCGCCCGTAAGGTTTCCGCGCACTATACCGTCTATGCGGGTGTATGCAGGGGAAAACAGATTTCCTTCAAACTTGCAACCTTCGCTGATTAAAGTGCGGATCTGGTTTTGAGTCGTTTTTGTCGTGAACGAAGTGGATTCGGATGTTTTTTCCGTTTCTTTTTTTCCAAACATATTATTTTATTTTAAAGTTAGAAAATTCTGTGGATTTACGTCAGTTTCTTCTTTATGTATTTCGTAATGCAGATGCGGTCCCGTTGACCTGCCGGTTGAACCAATATATCCTATAACATCTCCGGCTTTGACTTCCTGTCCGGGCTTGACGCCGTATGCTGAAAGATGCCCGAATATTGTAATATAGCCGGATGCGTGTTTTATCACAACACTTTTTCCGTAACCACCTTCGTATTCCGCTTTTTCTACAATCCCGGATGCAGTGCATTTAACCGGGTCACCTGTACTTCCTTTAATATCTATACCTTTATGAAATTCCGACCCTCGTCCGCTGAACGGATTGTTTCTGTAACCGTAGTCCGATTTCAGTTCACCCGTAAACGGAACACCAACCGGTGTAATTTTAATTGATTTGAGCAGAATCTCGGTGTGCTTATCGTAATAATCATATATAGAAAGATCAATTTTTGCTGACGAATCTGCCGGTCCTCCTGCCGAATTGTTTCTGAATACACCGCGGTCGAATAAATAACGGTTTATATCGTTAATGTTTTTTTCAATATTTCCTACTTTGTTTCTGATATTAAGACTGTCAATCAGTTTAACATCGTTTTTAAGTTTAATAACGGATGTGTTAAGCCTGCCAATTTCCATACCGGAACTGATAATACCGATTGAAAGAAGAATAACTGATAATAAACATGCGGATATGAAGATAATAAAAACTGTCGCATACATCTTCCATCGCTTAACATGGACAGAAGGTATAGTGAGATACCTGGATTCTGCGTCATCACTGCTAACGACCGTTATCGTAGTGTATTTCTTTTCCATAAAAAAAAGATAATTCGGCTATAATTGTAAACTACAATATATATTTTTTTTAAAAATAAATAAACATCCTTTTATTAATTTATTAAAGTAGTATCTACATTGCTGATTGCCGAAAGTATGATTAATTTTACAACAAATCACGCAATGACGGAGTTAATTAAAGTAAATAATCTCAGTAAATACTTCACGGAAGGAAACGGTCTTTTTGCCGGTAACGGGAGGATGCTTAAGGCTGTTAAGGCTGTTGAAGATGTTTCCTTTTCAATAAAAAAAGGCGAGACATTAGGTCTGGTAGGCGAATCAGGATGCGGGAAAACAACTCTCGGACGCTGTATAATAAGACTGATTGAAGCAGACAAAGGTGAAATATTTTTTAAAAACAGTGATATACGCAAATACGGGCGGAAGGATATAAAGAGCATCCGGAAACAAATGCAGATTATATTTCAGGACCCTTTTTCCACTTTGAATCCGCAAATCACAATCGGAAGCATGCTTAAAGAAATACTGAGATATCACGGTATAGCAAAGAAACGGGAATCCGAAAAAGCAGTGGAATTACTGAATGCAGCCGGACTCGGAATAAGGCATCTTAAGAGATACCCTCATGAATTTTCGGGTGGCCAGCGGCAGAGAATTGCCATTGCGAGAGCGCTTGCCACAGAGCCGGAGTTTATAGTATGCGATGAGCCGGTATCAGCGCTTGATGTTTCTATTCAGTCGCAGATAATAAACCTGCTGAAAGACACACAGGAAAAATTCAATATAACATTTTTATTTATTTCACACGATTTATCGGTAGTGAAGCACATATCGGATAATGTTTGCGTCATGTATCTCGGCGGCATTGTGGAATACGGAAAAAGTCATGAGTTGTTTTCCAATCCGGCGCATCCCTATACTCAGGCGCTGATTTCAGCGATTCCGAAACCCGACCCGAAGAGCGGGAATAATAAAATATTACTTAAAGGTGATATTCCGCCGGCAACCGAAATACCGGGAGGCTGTCCGTATAATACAAGGTGTCAGTTTGTTTTTAACAAATGCAGAACGGAAAAACCTGTACTGAAGAAAACCGGAAATGTTCATTGCGCGTGTCATCTCGGGGATTAGGAAATATAATTCCGATAAATTACGTCAGACATTAAAACATGATAACAGGAAAAATATTTGTTTTATTTTTAGTTTTTATTTTTAGTTCATCCGTGCTTTTCCCGCAGAGTGATTCAGTAAACTCGGTTGTTAAAGGCAGTGTGGCAAACGCAAAAGAACAAAAACTGCAGGATGTAACCGTGTCCGTGATAAATATAAAAACACTTGAGATATACAGGGGTAAATCAAATACTGACGGTAATTTCGAAATAATTATTCCGGATGGACAATACAGAATTACTGCCGTGAAAGAAGGATTTATCAGTTTTGAAGATTATAATTTCGAAGTAAAAAAAGCACAAAGCAAAACAATAAATATAACACTTACAGAAAAGCTCTACAGCACTGATGAAATAGATGTCGAAGGGAATCTGAGGCAGAATCAGAATGACTTGCGAACGAGCCTGTTTAATGTTTCTCCGACGAGTATAAAAATACTTCCCGGCGGGCTTGAAGATGTTATGCGCTCGCTGAAATCACTTCCCGGAGTTTCGGCGCCGAATGATTTTACGTCGCAGCTCATAGTTCGCGGTTCGGGACCGGATCAAAACCTGATTATTATGGATGAAGTTGAAATATTTAATCCGTACAGATTATACGGACTTGTCAGTATGTTCAATCCTGAAACCATCAGCGATATTATACTTATTACCGGGGGATTCCCTGCAAAGTACGGCGACAGGCTCTCGGCTGTTCTTGATGTCACGAATAAAGAAGGAGAACGTAATAAACCGGTGAGTCTTTTAGCGAATATTAATATTGCAAATGCGAATATTGTATTACAGGGAAGAAATCCTTTTAACATTCCGGGTTCATGGCTTGTTTCCACCAGGAGAACTTACTATGATTTAATACTGGGACCTTTTGCAAGAAACTCCGGATTAATTACCGATAATTCTTCTTTTCCGTCTTTTGAGGACCTGCAGTTTAAGATAGCAGTGGAGCCTTTTCAGAAGAGCAAGTTTGTGATAAACGGAATATTTTCCAAAGATGCCGTGGATATTATCCCGGGAGCGGAGAGAACCGACCCTGACAGCGTTAACGTTATAGACGCAACTATAAATAATGTCCTTTCCGCAGGATGGCATTACAATCCGAATTCCAGGTTTGTTTCAAAAACAACTTTCTCCTGGTACAGAAACAGCGGTGATAATGCATTTGACGGTGATATTCTCGACCCTCTGATTGACAAGGAAAATCTTACACCTCAGCAAAGGGACAGTTTAAAAGCAATAGGCGCACTGCTTGGCTTTAAATTCAAATCAAAATACGATTTCAGAAAATTTTCACTTGTGAACAGGTCGGTTTATATTCAGGGTAAAAACAAATACGAATTCGGCGGGGGAGCCGATATTATACGTAATGACCTGACTTATACGCTTGACCTTGACGATCAGTTTAAAGCATTCCTGAATTCATTTCCTAACGGGCGCGCATTACTTCAGGATTTCAGCATAAACGGAAAAGATAATTACAGGGGAAGCCTGTACGGTATGGGGCGGTTTGAAATCGGACGAAACTATTTTGTTCAGCCGTCACTTAGGGTTGATTATTACTCCATTCTTCAGCGTGTTTATTTTTCTCCGAGAATTAATTTCGGATATGCGATTAATCAGCTGACGACACTCAGAGTCTCAACAGGCATTTACTATCAGTCGCCCGGATACGAAAAATTAATTGACAATCAGACTTTTTATGACCTGAACAATGTGCAGAACGAAAATCTCAAAGCTGAAAGTGCGATTCACTTTGTTATCGGATTAGACAGATGGCTGAACAGCGAATGGCAGTTGAGAGTCGAGGGATATTACAAAAAATTTGATAATCTTATAGTCCAGCAAAAACTTACTGGATACAAGTATCAATTTTATCTAATAGATCCTTATAACACTGACCCGAATTATATTAAAAATCCGTTAAACTGGGTAAGGTCTGACACCAAACTGCCTTATGATTCAATGACTGCTATTCCGGTTAACGACGGAACGGGAAACGCTTACGGTATCGAATTCAGCCTTGAAAAAAAATATACGGGACCTAACTCGAGATTATACGGCTGGATTAATTATTCAATATCAAGCGCAATGCGGCAGAGAGACGGATTCGAATATCCTTTCAGGTTCGATCAGATGCATGTTGTAAATCTTGTTTTAAACTACAGGGTTAATTCGTGGTTTGAAATTGGTGCAAGATGGAGTTACGCAAGTAATTTTCCGTTTACAAGTCCTGTTGGAATCACTCCCCGCATCGTAAACGACTCTCTTGTGGTTAATCCATTCACAAATAAGGTAGTTTTTAATCTCGATTACGGAGGTGAATCAAACAGGAATGCCGACAAAAAACCTGAATATCACAGGCTAGATGTAAGGTTCACTGCATTTGCCAATTTCTGGAGTGCGGAATGGTCTTTTTATCTGGACGTTATTAATGTCTATAACAGAAAAAACGTCCTCGGTTATGATTATTCATTAAACAGCAATCTTGTGATAAAAAGAGAAACTATGGGTATGTTTCCGATTCTTCCAACACTCGGTATTTGCGCGAGATTTTAACATTTTTTATCAAAATCCGCCAAAAAACAAATAATATTCTTTAATTTACGTCTGAAATTTTGTATTTTTATAAAATTATATTGAAAATTTGAATATTTGCGTCTTTGCATCCGGAAACGGCAGCAATTTCAGGGCGATTATTGGGGCAAAAAGGTCGGGGTTTCTTAGTTCTGATATCTGTCTGCTGATTACTAACAATTCCGGTTGCGGGGCTGTTGGAATTGCAAAGCAGTATGGAATTGATGTATATCATATAAGCCGTTACATATTCAAGGATATTGATGAAGATGAATATTCCGGTTTATTTATAAGCAAGCTGAAAGAATATAAAATAGATTTAATAGTGCTTGCAGGATATATGAAAAAAATTGATACCGGAGTTATACATGAATACAGCCGCAGGATAATTAATATCCATCCTGCAATTCTGCCTTCATTCGGAGGTTCGGGTATGTACGGAATAAATGTACATAAGGCGGTTCTTAATTCGGGTGTTAAAGTAACGGGTTTAACAGTACATTTTGTTGATGATAATTACGATAAGGGTGAAATTATACTGCAAAAATTTTTGGATGTTCATGATGATGATAATGAGGACAGTCTGCAAAAACGTGTTCTCAGTATGGAGCATAAGTATTATTCTGAAGTAATAAAAGAAATAGAAACGGGGAAAATAAAAATCGGGAATAATTTTTCATGACAAAAAGAGCTTTAATAAGCGTTTATTATAAAACCGGAATATTAGAATTCTCAAGAGAACTGGCGAAAGAGGGTTTTGAGATTGTATCCACCGGCGGCACATACAGTTATTTAAAAGAAAACGGGATTGAAGTGAAATCAGTTGAATCTGTAACCGGTTTTCCTGAAATTCTGAACGGGAGAGTCAAGACACTGCACCCGGGAGTCCTTGCGGGAATATTAGCCGATAAGAGAAACGAAAAGCATACTGAAGAAATGAATAATCTCGCCCTTTTACACTTTGATGTAGTTGCCGTTAATTTATATCCGTTTACCGAAACTATCAGCAAAGCAGATGTAAAAACGGAAGAAGCGATCGAAAAGATTGATATAGGCGGAGTTACTCTGATAAGAGCGGCGGCAAAAAACTTTAAATCTGTATGTGTTATTACGGAACCGTCTGATTATGATGAATTCATAAAGCACTACAGAATATACAACGGAAATATTCCGTATAAATACGCCGTACAACTGGCGCTGAGGGCGTTCAGACATGTTGCGGAATACGACAGGGCGATTGCAGAATATTTTCAAAAATTAAACGGTGTCAGTTCGGGCATTCAAAGTTCGGGCGTTCATAGTTCGGGCGTTCAAAGTGTATGCGGTCAGTGGTCTGATGTAATCCGTCAGGCATCATCGGTCATCGGTCAGGAATTAAGGTACGGCGAAAATCCTCATCAGAAAGCAGTAATATATAAGCATAATTTTGACGAATTGTTTTCAATACTGCACGGTAAAGAGCTTTCATATAACAACATTCTTGATATTAACGCCGCGTATTATTTGATATCCGAATTCAGAGATGATAATCCTGCATGCGCGATTATTAAACACGGTAATCCCTGCGGAACAGCGACTGCAGATGATTTAACCGAAGCGTACCGAGCGGCATTTTCAACCGATACAATATCGCCTTTCGGGGGAATTATTATTTTCAACAAAAAGCTCGATATAAAAACCGCATCGGAAGCTGATAAAATATTCACGGAAATCATTCTCTCTCCGGGATACGATGATGATGCTCTGGAATTACTGAAGAAAAAGAAAAACAGACGATTGGTTAGTTTTGTTTTTTCAGAACCGCCGAAGGAATTCAGGAGTGTAGCAGGAGGAATTTTAGAACAGGAACCGGATTCATTAGTTCTGGTGCGTGAGGAACTCAGAACCGTAACAATCAAACAACCTGATGAAAAAGATTTAGATGACATGATTTTTGCATATAAAATTGTTAAACATACAAAATCCAACGCTGTCGTATTTGTCAAAAATCACCGGACGCTGGGTATAGGTGCCGGACAACCTTCGCGTATTGATTCAACGAAACTTGCGGCTGGTAAAGCGAAAGAATTTAACATAAGTCTTAAGAATTCGGTTGTTGCTTCGGACGCTTTTTTTCCGTTTCCGGACGGGTTAATAGAAATTGCGAAAGCAGGCGGAGTTTATATTGTTCAGCCGGGAGGATCAGTAAGAGATGAAGAGGTAATCCGTGCGGCGGATGAAAACGGCTTATGCATGGTGTTTACGGGATACAGACATTTCCGCCATTAAACCGGGATTAGTGTCATGTGTTATTTATTTTTACAGTTTTTCAGCAATATTTTTAATTAAAATTTTTATAATACAATAAACAATAAAGGATAATAAAATGCCGTTTTTAGGAATGTTTTCGAATGATTTAGCTATTGACCTTGGAACAGCGAACACTCTGATATACATGAAAGGTAAAGGTATTGTTTTAAATGAACCTTCAATTGTTACCTTCGATGTAACGACAAGAAAAATTGTCGCAATCGGTGAAGACGCTAAAAAAATGATGGGCAGGGTTCATAAAGAATTAAATACGATCCGTCCGATGCGGGACGGGGTTATCGCTGACTTTGAGATAGCCGAAGGAATGTTAAAAGAATTTATAAAAAAAATAACTTCGACTTTTATGCCGGCACGCCGGATTGTTGTCTGCGTACCGAGCGGCATAACCGAAGTTGAAAAAAGAGCTGTAAGAGATACCGCCGAAAAAGCCGGTGCTAAAGAAGTATTCCTTATTTCCGAACCGATGGCGGCGGCGATAGGAATAGGACTCGATGTTGCCGCGCCTTACGGAAATATGATCCTTGACATCGGAGGCGGTACGACTGAAATAGCCGTTATAGCGCTTTCGGGAATTACTAACGGAGTCTCTATCAGGGTCGCGGGTGACGAACTGACCGATGCTATAATAAGATTTTTCAGGAATAATCAGAATATGTTAATAGGTGAGACAACGGCTGAAAATATTAAATGTCAGGTCGGTTCCGTAATGCCTCTGGAAGAGGAAATTATTATCGAAGTAAAGGGCAGAGACCTTGTTGCAGGAGTTCCTAAACTTACCGAAGTAAGTTCGATTGAAATCCGCGAAGCATTGAGCGCTCCGGTTCAGCAAATGGTTGATGCCGTGAAAGTAGCTCTGGAAAAAACAGCTCCGGAACTTTCAGCGGATATTCTCGACAGAGGAATATTCCTTACCGGCGGCGGCGCACTTCTTCAGGGACTTGACGAGAGAATACGGGTCGAAACCGGTGTGCCGGTTCACATTGCCGAAGAGCCGCTGACTGCTGTTGCGAGGGGAACGGGAAAGATTCTTGAAGATCTTAATAAATACAAGAAAGTCCTTTTACGAAGGTAAATGTTACAATCAGGAATTAAAAGAGCGAAAAATATTAAATGTTAATAATTTAGTTGAAACGAATCGGTTTGGTTATATTGGATTTAAAAGAGTACATTATTTTAACGGTACTGATAATATTTTCACTTTATTTTATTTTTTCCAACGATAACTCTCAGATAAGATTTCTCAGGGCAGTTGCAATCGGAACTTTCGGAACTGTTCAGAGCGGATTAACCGCCATTCCGAATGTATTCGAGCTTCAGCAGGAGAATAAACTTCTCCGGGAAACAAATATCAAGCTGGCAAACGAGATCTCAAATCTGAAGGAATCAAAGCTTGAGAACATCAGGCTCACGAAATTACTTAATTTCAGGGAAGAAAATAAACTTAGCTTTGTAAGCGGCAGGATTGTTAATAAATCTCTCGTGCAGACCAGAAATACCATTACGATCAATGCAGGGGAAGCCGACAGCGTTTTTATAAATATGCCCGTCGTTACAGTCGAAGGTCTCGCTGGCAGAATAGTATCAACAGGCAGAAACTATTCAATCGCCAATATATTATATAATAAAGATATGCGTATCACCGTTAAATCGCAGCGAACAAGGATTGACGGAATACTTATGTATGACGGATTACAGAATCTCATTATGACGAATGTCCTCAAGAGCGCAGACCTGACAGCGGGGGACCTGATTATTACATCGGAGTACAGCAATTTATTCCCGCCCGGTATTCCCGTAGGCACTGTAACAGAGACGGGTAATCTCGATAATCTGTTTAAAAAAGTAGTTATAACACCGGCAGTTAATTTTCAGACGCTTGAAGAAGTCTTTATACTGAAACATCTTCCCGATAAGGACAGAGCAGATCTTGAAAACTCATATCAAAAAAAGAAATAGGATATGCGTTTTAATATAATTAAATACCCGATAATACTGCTTGCGCTGATTCTTCTGCAGAAGTCTTTTATATCTGTAATTGCTTTGTCTAAACTTAATATTACGCCGGATATTGTACTTATTGCAGTTATTTACATCGGTATTAAAGAAGGAAAAATCGGGGGTTCGGTTTATGGATTTTTTGCGGGATTACTTCTGGATATACTGAGCGGTTCTTTTGTGGGGCTTCTTGCTTTAGCATATACCGTATCGGGATTCGTAGCGGGGTTTTTCAAAACTGAAGGCGACAGATTTCTGAGCAAATATAATTTCCTGCTTGTTACTTTTATCTGTTCGCTTATTTCCTGTTTTTTATACTACGGTTTATATTCCCAGGGAACTTCGACAGGGTTTGCCGACGTAATGCTTCTGTACGTTTTCACTTCCGCAACCTATACTACGCTCATAAGTATGGTTATCCTCGTTATTCCCAAACGTAAAACTTTAGAGAGAGGATTTACTGATTGAAACCGGAAAGTATAAAATACATTTCTCTGACCATCGTATTTATTGCTTCATTGGCTCTTACAGGCAGACTTGTACAGCTTCAGATTGTTGAGCAAAAAGAATACGGCAGGGAATCAGATAAAAATTCCATAAAAAAAATTATCGAAACGCCTGCCAGAGGATTAATATTTGACAGAAGCGGAAATATTCTGGTTGATAACCGTCCGTCTTATACTTTCATAATTACTCCGTATAAATTTGACAAAACTCTTACTGCCGAAATTGCAAAACAGCTTGATATAGAGCCGGAATATATTCTCTCCCAAATAGCAAAAGCAACAGGTACAAATAAGTTTAATCCGATTAAAATCAAAAGGGATATTGATTTTAAGACAATATCGTATATAGAAGAAAACAGGGACAGACTGAGAGGCGTAAGCTATCAGGTGGAATCTATTCGTTCATATCCGAATAAATTCAGAGGCTCGCATATATTCGGATATAACAGTGAAATTTCGGAGAAACAGCTTGCTGATTCAAAAGAAGATTATTACAAACAGGGGGATTTAGTAGGGACTACGGGTATAGAAAAATATTATGAAAAATTCGTTCGCGGTGAAAAAGGCAGCAGACTAATCCTGGTTGATGTTAACGGCAAAGAAATTGACAGTTATAACGACGGAAGGAACGATGAAAAATCAAAAAACGGATCTGATTTGCTGACCACTATAGACTCCGATTTACAGGAATACGCCGAAAAACTTTTACAGAATAAGCGCGGGGCAATTATTGCCCTTGATCCGCGCACGGGAGAGGTATTGTGTTTGGTTTCCAAACCGGATTTTGATCTTAACATCTTTGTCGGGTCGCCTGATCCTAAAAAAGTTGCAGGACTGTTCGCAGACGCGAATAAGCCTATATTTAACCGTGTTACACAGACGAAGTATCCTCCGGGCTCAACATGGAAAATGATGATGGCGCTCGCATCGCTGGCGACAGGGAAAATTACTACAACTTCAACAATTTCATGTCCGGGTTCCTTTCAGTTCGGCAACAGAGTTTTTGAAGATCACGGTGCTTACGGTTCAATTAATGTTGTCAGAGCAATTGAAGTATCGTCGAACGTCTTTTTTTACAAACTCGGAGTTATGCTCGGAATTGATAACTATCACGATTATTCGGAAATGTTCGGGTTTGGAAAAAGAACAGGTATTGATATATCGAATGAAACAAGCGGGCTGGTACCATCCGCGAAATATTACAATAAGGTATTCGGAGAGAATAAATGGTCTCAGGGATTACTTGTCAGCCTTGGTATAGGGCAGGGTGAACTCGGAGTATCACCCGTACAGATGGCCGCTTACACAGCCGCAATATGCATGAATGGAATGTATAATCAGCCTCATATTGTCAGACGGATTTATAATTCGACTACCGGTCAGGAAACTCCTCTTGTATTTACCAGGCGCCAGATTGATATACCGCAGAATTATTTTGAAGCAGTTAAAAAGGGTATGTATCTCGTGGTTAACGGCAGCGGAACGGCTAAAAATATTAAATCAAGTGAATATGATTTATCGGGTAAAACCGGAACGGCACAAAACAGCAACGGTAATAATCACTCCTGGTTTGTGGGTTTCGCGCCGTTCGATGATCCGAAAATTGCCGTATGCGTATTGGGTGAAAATGCCGGATGGGGAGCTCAGTTTGCGGCGCCGATTGCCGCTGCGCTTATGGTGAGGTATCTCAGCGGTAATACAAAAGATATTTACAATGAAAGCTCCGGAGCGGAAATAAGAGACTGAAATAAAATACTGTGATGAGCAAAAAACTTTTTAGTAAATTTGATATTGTTTTATTCACTGCGGCATTAATGCTGACGGGTATAGGTATCTTTGCAATTTACAGCGCTACGCACGGCAGTAGTTTAGGAAACACTTCAGGAACAGATTACTATTTAAAGCAATTGGTTTTTGCGCTTATCGGAATAGTTATGGTTGTCGTAATCAGTTATATTCCTCCGAAATATATTTCGCGATTATCTTACATAATATATATTTTTGCTATTTTTCTTCTCGTATTAGTTTTAATATTCGGAAAAACAATTAACGGAAACAAAAGCTGGTTTTACATCGGCGGTTTCGGAATTCAGCCCTCGGAGTTTGCCAAAATTGCTACTATTCTGGCAGTAGCGAATTATTTCTACCGTGGGGACGACGAAAAACCGAATTACAAAACACTCGATATTATAAAAGCATCCTTGTTTGTGATAATACCCGCCGTTCTTATCAAACTTGAAAATGATACCGGTACAACGCTCGTTATGCTTACATTCCTCATTCCTATGTTTTTCTGGGCAGGCGTTTCGCCTTTTCTGCTTTTTGCTGTTATTACTCCTGTCGCATCCGTCATTCTCGCATACCTGAATCCTTTATATCTTATTATCGGTCTGGTTGTTCTTATAATAGCGCTGTTTTTTTTCAAGAAAGGTATTGTTCTGTCACTACTCGTACTTGTGTTGAATATCGGAGCAGGATCTTCGGTGAATTATCTTTATTCGAAATTAGAGCCTTATCAGCAAAGAAGAATTACCGCAATCTTTGATCCGTCAACCGATCCGCTGGGAAGCGGTTATAACGTGATTCAGTCCAAAGTTGCAGTCGGCTCGGGAGGATTAACAGGCAGAGGATTTCTGCAGGGCTCGCAGACTCAGCTTAAATTCATACCGGAACAGTGGACGGATTTTATTTTTTGTATGATAGGGGAGGAGTTTGGTTTTATCGGAGCTGTAATTATAATTATTCTATATCTGATAATGATTTACAGACTGATTAATAACGCTTATATCACGAAAAATAAATTCCTCAGTCTGGCTTGCGTGGGTTTTGCGACCATTTACTTCTTTCACATGTTTATTAATATCGGTATGACAATCGGTATAATGCCGGTAATCGGTATCCCTTTGCCGCTGTTAAGTTTCGGTGTTTCTTCGTTATTGACTTCTCTTGTGATGGTAGGAATTGCTCTGAATGCATACAGGCATAAAGATGTTTTTATATGAATATCACTTATATAGAGAAACTAAGGAATGTAATTGCAATCAAAGGCTCTAATCTCGTAGCGGGTTTAGATACCGATTTATTAAAGATTCCCCGGATATTTGCAAATTTTTCGAATCCTGTTCTCGAATTTAACAAATGTGTTATCACGGCTACAAAAGATATTGTGGCGGGATATAAGATTAATACGGCATTTTATGAAGCAATCGGCGTAAAAGGCGCCGAAGCGCTTGAAAAAACTGTTAAGTTTATACCGGATGATATGATAAAAATCTGCGATGCAAAACGCGGTGATATAGGTAATACTTCCGAAATGTACGCACGGGCATATTTCGATAATCTCAGTTTCGACTCCATCACATTTTCTCCGTATATGGGCAGGGATTCCATACAACCGTTTTTATCGAGACCGGGTAAACTTGTTTATGTACTCATCAGAACTTCAAATTCCGGCTCGGGCGATGTGCAAATGTTAAAACTTGAGGGAAAGGAAAGATTATATGAGAGGATTGCGGCTGATTACAGGAAATGGTTTCAGGAGGAAATCGGTTTCGTTATAGGCGCGAATCATACAGAAGATATTAAAAATTACACTGAATCTGCTGATATTCCGCTTTTGATACCGGGAATAGGGGCGCAGGGAAATGAACTTGAAGCGCTTATGCGAAATATCAGAAATAATTTATTCCTTATTAATTCAAGCAGGAGTATAATATATCCGGCGGGTAAGATTAATAATAAGGGCGAATTTATTTCAAAAATCGCAGAAAACACATTAAAAATAAACACAGAGATAAATAAATTCAAAGTTTTTTGAATTTAGGACTTGATAAAATGAAATTTTATCATTAGTTTAACAACAGTTCTTTAAAAATTTCCTAAATTAAGAAGGGAGAGGTCAATGCTAAAACACGGAAACCTTTTCATATTAAGCTTAATCCTCGGCGGATTAATATTAATATCAGGGTGCTCCGCGAGCAAAGAGGTCTCTGATAACGATTCGGAATTATCTTACAAAAAGAAAGATGTTGATGCTTACAAGAATTCGAAAGAATTAGTAGCCACTAACACCTTGACCGGCAGGTCTTCTATCAGTAAAGGTAGCCTCGAGTCCTTATCAAGCTCTTTAGCAGGGTACATGCCGACTTCATCTAATGCAAATGAGATGATTAGCGATGAAGTCATGTTCAAGGTCATCGAATATCTAAACACCCCATATCTGTGGGGCGGCACATCAAAACGGGGAATTGACTGTTCATCATTTGTTCAGACTGTAATGTATCAGTCGCTTGGTATAACATTACCGAGAACATCTTACGAACAATCAAACGTCGGTGATGATGTAACAAGAAGTGAACTGAAGTTCGGTGATTTGCTGTTTTTTGATACAATGAGAAAAGGAAGAACAACACACGTTGGTATTTATCTGAGTGACGGTTATTTTGTTCATTCAGGTTCAAGCACCGGTGTTGCAGTTGCTTCTCTGGACTCAGAATTCTATTCGAGAGTGTTTCTGAAAGCAAAACGGGTGATTGAATAGAAAAAAGTAAGTAAATTTAAAAATCTCGTAATCTTAAGGTTACGGGATTTTTTTTTATCCATTATGCTGAATTACGCATTAAAAAATATAGCGCAGGCTGTTTCGATACTCATCGGTGTTATCAGCATTACATTCATATTGATGTTCATAATGCCGGGCGATCCGGCGAGAATGATGCTCGGTCAGAGGAGTGATGAAGAATCAGTCAGGTCTATCCGTGAAGAACTCGGATTAAATAAACCTGTTTATACTCAGTATATAATTTTTATGTCCAAAGCGCTCCGTGGTGACCTCGGAGTTTCTTATATAACTAACAGGAATGTTTCGAAAACAATTCTTGAAAAGTTACCGGCTACTGCCGTGCTGGGTTTTACTGCCATATTTATTTCATTTATCATAGGTGTGTTTGCGGGAGTCATTTCAGCATTGAAACAAAATTCTTTTTTGGATTTTCTTTCAATGTCAGTTGCCTTATTCGGAATTTCCGTGCCGCAGTTCGTACTCGCACTTCTTGCGGTTTTTATTTTCTCGGCAACGCTTGGCTGGTTTCCTATAGCCGGTTATATAACTGACGGATGGAATCATTTAATCCTGCCGGCTTTAGCGCTTGCTCTGAGACCTATGGCGATTACTGCGAGAATCACAAGGTCATCCATGCTGGATGTGATGACGAAGGATTACATCAGAACTGCCAGAGCAAAAGGTTTGTCAGAATTCAAAGTAATATACAAACACGCTCTGAGGAATGCACTGAATCCTGTTATAACTGCGGCGAGTTCTTCGCTTGCCGCAACGCTCGGAGGAGTGTTCTTTATAGAGTATATTTTTAACTGGCCCGGAATAGGATTGCTTGCCATGGATTCCATAATGAAACTGGATTTTCCTATGATACAGGGAACTGTAATGTTCAGCGCAGTAATCTTTGTTCTGATTAATCTATTAGTTGATATTATGTACGCACTGCTCGACCCAAAAGTTAAGATCAGCTGAATGTGAAATCCCAGATTCAAATACCGGATGAAATGAATGCGAAAGTCTCTGAAAAGGGAAGGAGCTTACGGTATTACACATGGCTCAGGTTCAGAAGAAATAAAAGCGCAGTTGCCGGTTTAATTGTACTCGCATTTCTTATTATAATTGCTCTGTCCGCCGAACTGATTTCACCTTTTAATCCTGATCTACAAACTCTTGAATTCGCCTCAAAGCCCGCGTTTTTCAAAGCTCTGGTTTTAATAAAGAGTGATAAAAAGTTTTCCGGTAGTTCGGACAGAAATTTTATTCCAGTGAAAAAATTAATTGGCGAGAATAATGAAACAGTAAAGTATATTGATTATCTTGACAAAGAGAAAGAAATATCGAAAACCGAGCTGAAAAAATCGGGAAATGACAGTTATATTCAAAGCGTTTTATTTGTACTGGGAACTGATAAATACGGGAGAGATTTGCTCAGCCGGTTGATATTCGGGACACGAATAAGTTTATCCGTCGGCTTGATTTCACAGACAATTGCTATACTGACGGGGCTTATACTCGGGTCTTTTTCAGGGTATTTCCGGGGTTTTCCGGACAGAGTAATAATGTGGCTTATTAATGTAGTGTGGGCATTTCCTTCTATATTATTAGTTATAGCAATTTCTGTTGTGCTCGGTAAAGGATTCTGGCAGGCATTTATCGCAATCGGTCTTACGGGCTGGGTTGATTCTGCAAGGTTGGTACGCGGACAGGTATTTTCAATCAGAGAAAGTGAATATATTGAAGCCGCAAAATCCGCAGGGTTTGGTTCTTTAAGAATAATTTTCCGGCATATTTTGCCAAACTGTACAGGTCCCTTGATTGTATCGGCTACTGCCGGACTTGCAAATGCGATAATTTTTGAAGCAAGTTTGAGTTTTCTCGGGCTTGGTGTTCAGCCGCCTACTTCAAGCTGGGGGCAGATGGTTTTCGACGGATATAAATATATGATAACGGGCTCAAATTTCGGAATGGTGCTTTGGCCTTCTATAGCAATTTTGATTACCGTATTTTCAATTAACCTGCTGGGTGACGGTCTGAGGGATGCCTCGGATCCGAAATTAAAAAAATGACGATGGATAATGTCAAATTCCAGTTTATAAAGTATCTGTACATACTTTCGAAAATAAAGAATTTAGGGAGTATAAGGATAAAAAGCCTGATTCAGACGATTCATTCGCTTGATGAATTAAAACGTGCTTCAGTAGCAGGATTATGCACTATCGGCGGTATTGATAAAAAAATTGCCGGACTGATATATACTGCCGCGCACAATACCGACCAGAGTGAAAAAGATTTTGATTCTGCTGTGGAAAGCTGTAAAAGGGGTAATATACGTATAATTTCCTTTTTAGACGATAATTACCCCGCTAACTTAAAAAATATTTATGACGCGCCGGTATTGTTATATTATAAAGGAAAATTGAATCCAAAAGATTCTATATCTCTGAGTGTTGTCGGCACAAGGTATCCTACTGAATACGGGAAAAAAGCGTGCACCGTTATCGTTGAAGAATTATCCCGTTTTGGATTACCGGTTATAAGCGGTATGGCGCGTGGTATTGATTCAATTTCGCACAAAACAGCCATTGAAAACGAAAATATTACTTATGCAATTCTCGGAAGCGGTGCTGATGTAATTTATCCGAGGGAAAATATTAAATTATATGAGAAAATCATTGAATATGGCGTAATAATTTCCGAATTTGAACCTGGTACACAACCGGAAAAGGTAAATTTTCCCAGACGGAACAGAATTATCAGCGGTATCAGTATAGGAACGATCATTATTGAAACAGGCTTGAAAGGCGGTTCCATGATAACGGCGGAATTTGCTCTCGACCAGAACAGGGAAGTTTTTGCCGTACCCGGTTATATTTTTTCGAAGAGCTCGGAGGGATGTAATAACCTCATAAAAAGATCACAGGCGAAGCTTGTGACATGCGCGGGCGATATTATCGGCGAGCTCGATTACAGATTACAGGGATTAATAAACATCAGCAGTGAAAATAAAAAAGAAGAAATCAGACTGGATATGAATTTTTTCGAGAAAAGTATATACGATGTTTTGGGTTCGGAGCCGGTGAATATTGACAGTATAAGCGAAAACACCGGACTTTCGATTTCAGATTGCCTGGTTAATCTGTTATCGCTTGAGTTCAAAAGTATCATTAAACAAATTCCGGGAAAATTATTTATCAGGATTTGAAAGAGGAAAAAGATTTTTACCGGATTGATGACAGGATATACAGTGTTAAATTCACATGCGATATTGATATTTGCAAGGGTGCCTGCTGTACGTTAAACGGAACACTCGGCGCTCCGCTGAAAGAAGAAGAAATTGATGAACTCAGGAAAGCAGTTGAATTTACATTTGAGTTTCTTTCTCCGCGTAATATTGAAATAATAGGGAAAGAAGGGTTTTATGTAACCTTCGAAGATAAGATTTTCGTTAACACTGTCGAAGATAACGACTGCGTGTTTTCGTTTTATGAAGACGGAGCGGCAAAATGCTCCGTGCAAAAAGCTTTCAGTCAGGGGAAAACAGTGTTTAAAAAACCCGTTTCCTGCGAATTGTTTCCTATACGGGTTTACGGAGAAAAACGAAATGTTATACGATATGAAAAAGTGTATGAATGCGACAGCGCCCTTGAAAAGGGTATGAAAACCGGAACATCAATTTTTGACTTTACAAAAAGCGGTATTCGAAGAGAATTCGGAGAAGAATTTATTAAAGAGTATTCTGAAATAAAATATTAAGTAATATATATTATGTTAAAACAATCACAAAGCCAGAGGCAATTACAGAAAATCATTCCTCAGATGATTCAAAAGCAGAGCCTTCTCGCTATATCAACGTTATCGCTTGAACAGCTCGTTAAGCAGGAAATGGAAATGAATCCTCTGCTCGAGGAAGCCGACGAATCCAGCGAAGAAATTGATAAACAGGATGACGAGATATCCGCTTCTGACGAGGCTGAAGAAAAACCCAAAAAAGACGATGAGGAGTTTGATACTGATGACTATGTAGATTCTGATTTCGAGGGTTTTAAGACTTATGAATATACTAACAATGAAAATAAATTTAACTATGATAATCTCTGGAGTTCAAAAGTTACTATGAAAGATAATCTGCTTTCACAGCTTCATCTATCCGACAGATCGGAGAAAGATGTTTTCATAGGCGATGAGATTATCTGGTCTCTTGATGACGACGGTTTTTTCAGGGATGATACTTCTGAAATTGCAGCGGATCTTGAAAAGCAAAAAACGGGTACGTC
Organism: Ignavibacteriota bacterium; assembly: GCA_026390755.1. GTDB lineage: Bacteria > Bacteroidota > Ignavibacteria > Tepidaquicellales > Tepidaquicellaceae > JAPLFI01. The sequence continues at coordinate 5,623 of JAPLFI010000164.1, read as the reverse complement.
TTTTGAAGATGAAACATTTACAGTTGAAAATGTTGAAGCGGTGCTTAAATTTATACAGACTTTTGAACCTATCGGAATAGCTTCCCGAAATCTGAAAGAATGTCTCCTGGTGCAGATAGAAGAATCGGCTATTGATACAAATATAAAAAATCTCTGTAAAAAAGTTCTGAATGATTATTTTGAAGAGTTTCGTCTGAAGAATTACGAAAAACTGATGCGGGAACTTGATATCAATTCGGACTTGCTGAATAAGATTTTTGATCAGATATTGAAACTGAATCCAAAACCGGGCTCAACTCTTGATATAAGCGACAGTTTTTATATATATCCCGATCTTATTATTACAAAAGAAAACGAGCAATACAAAATTGAATTAAATGACAGAAGCATACCGGCATTAAAATTGAATGAAAAATATAATTCTGTCATGGAAAACAAGAGTTCCGATAAAACCACAAAAGAATTCGTAAAAGATAATTACGACCGGGCAAGATGGTTTCTCGAATCTATACGTTCAAGAAGAGAAACGATGACTAAGGTCATGATAGCAATTCTGAGAAGGCAGAAACTGTTTTTCGATAATAAAGGCAAGAACTTAAAACCAATGCTGGAAAAGGAGATTGCCGAAGATATCAGTATGGATGTTTCGACTATCAGCAGAACGGTTCGCGGCAAATATGTTCAGACAGATTTTGGTATATTTGAACTGAAACATTTCTTCAGTTATCATATTAAATCAGGTGTCGGCGACGATATTTCATCAAAAGAAGTAAAATTAAAGATTGAAGAAACTATTGCAAAAGAAGACCCGGGAAATCCTTTTACGGACGATGAACTTACAGAGGAATTAAATAAAGTCGGTTTGAAGATGGCGAGAAGAACTGTTGCTAAATACAGGGAGGCAATGAAAATACCAAAAGCAAGATTAAGAAGAAAATTATAATAATATTAAATATAAAGGTGTTAAATGACAAAAAATAAAGTCAGATCTACAACTGTTATCGGTCTCATACGTGATGGTAAAGCCGTTATAGGCAGTGACGGACAGGTCACTATGGGAGATACTGTACTGAAACACACAGCCAGGAAAGTAAGGAAGCTATATAACGATAAAGTCCTTGTAGGATTTGCCGGAGCCACAGCCGATGCATTCACATTATTTGAAAAATTTGAAGCCAAGCTTGAGCAGTATAAAGGAAATTTACTCAGGGCATCAACCGAACTTGCAAAGGAATGGAGGACCGATAAATATCTGAGACGCTTGGAGGCTCTGCTTGCCGTTGTCGGCAGGGACAATACGCTGATAATATCAGGAACGGGTGATGTTATTGAGCCTGACGACGGTATAGTCGCAATCGGGTCAGGCGGACAGTACGCTCATGTAGCAGCCAGAATTTTAACTAAATATACAAATCAGTCCGCGAGGGAAATCGTTTTAGAATCTTTAAAACAAGCCGCCGAAGTATGTATATACACTAACTCTAATATTACAATCGAAGAACTCGATTAATTCACATAAACAGTAAAATATATTTGATGAAATTGACCAAAAAAGAAACGGAATACGTAAGAAGTAAAGTAATAGGACAGTTAACGCCTTCTGAAATTGTAGAAGAACTTGATAAATATATAATCGGTCAGGACAATGCGAAAAAATCCGTGGCTATTGCACTGAGGAACAGATGGAGACGCCAGAACGTGATTGGAATTATGAGGGAAGAAATAATGCCGAACAATATAATAATGATCGGTCCGACAGGCGTCGGTAAGACGGAAATAGCCCGGCGGATTTCCAGACTTGCAAATGCCCCTTTTATTAAGGTTGAAGCTTCGAAATTCACTGAAGTTGGTTATGTCGGCAGGGACGTCGAATCCATGATACGGGAACTGACGGATTTGTCTGTTACGATAGTTAAAAATGATAAACAAAAAGAGGTTCAGCCTAAGGCAGAAGAAAGCGCAAACGAGAGAATTCTTGATATAATGCTTCCGCCTGTTAAGAAACGGAATGGAAACCAGGCAAGTCCCGCTCAGGCAGATTCTGCTCAGACAGATTCCGCGGAGGACTCGGCACAGGCGTCAAAAGACAATATGGAGCAGGATACTTATGAAGTTACACGCTCGAAGCTCAGAAAACAGCTTAAGGACGGGAAACTTGACGACAGGAATATTGAACTCGATATTACGACCGATAGTATGCCGATGCTGCAGGTTCTCGGACCTATTGGTTTGGAAGAAATGGGCTTAAACCTGCAGGACCTTTTTGGCAATATAATGCCAAAGAAATCACGAAAGCGAAAACTGACTATTGCCGAAGCAAAAACCGTATTAACTCATGAAGAGTCGCAGAAGCTTATTGATATGGATAATGTTATCAAAGAAGCGATTGATAAAGTTCAGAATTCCGGAATCGTGTTCATTGATGAGATAGATAAAATTACCGGAAGCAACTCAAAGAATTCTTCAGGTGCCGATGTTTCGCGCGAGGGAGTTCAGAGAGATTTACTGCCGATAGTAGAGGGTTCTTCGGTAATTACAAAATACGGCTCTGTGAAAACGGACCACATACTTTTTATTGCATCAGGTGCCTTTCATAGTTCAAAGCCGAGCGATTTAATTCCGGAATTGCAGGGCAGGTTCCCGATCAGGGTAGAGCTCAACAGTCTGAATGAAGAAGATTTTTACAAAATACTGACTCAGCCCGAAAACGCTTTGATAAAACAGTATAAAGCGCTGATGGAAACTGAGAAAGTCGAACTGATATTCAAAGATAATTCTATAAGGGAAGTAGCGAGAATTGCCGCCGAAGTAAATGAACAGGTCGAGAATATCGGCGCAAGAAGACTTCATACGATACTTACTACATTGCTTGAAGATATTTTATTTGAAGTTCCCGATAAGAATAAAAAAACAAAGCTTGAAATTGACAAGGCGCTTGTGAATGAAAAACTGAATAAGATTGTCAAGAACCGCGATCTGAGCCGTTATATATTGTAGCAAAAAAAGGGCTGTCCGTTAATGGAAAACCCTTTTTTAACATTATAAAACAGGTTGGGTTATCTTAAAACTTCACGGGCTATTACAATCTTCTGGATTTCGCTGGTCCCTTCGTAAATTTCAGTAATCTTAGCGTCGCGCAGGTATCTTTCAACGAGATACTCTCTCACGTATCCGTACCCGCCGTGAACCTGAATAGCTTCAAGGGCATTTTGTACTGCAACGCGGCTTGCATAAAGCTTAGCCTGAGCGGCTTCACGCGCGAATTTCCCGTGATTATCCTTTTTCAAAGCGGCTTGCAGGCATAAGAGTCTCGCTGTTTCCACATTCACTGCCATATCGGCAAGTTTAAATTGAATTGCCTGAAGATTACAGATAGGCTCATCAAATGCTTTCCTTTCCTTTGAATACTTCACAGCGGCTTCAAAAGAAGCAGACGCTATTCCGAGAGCCTGTGCGGCTATGCCGATTCTTCCGCCGTTCAAAGTTTCCATTGCGATTTTAAATCCGAGACCAACTTCTCCCAGTACGTTTTCCTTCGGAACACGGCAGTTGTTAAACCCGATTGAACACGTATCAGAACTCCTGATTCCGAGTTTATCCTCTTTTAAACCCCGCTCAAAACCCTCTGAAGTACCCTCTACGATGAAAGTTGTAACCCCCTTATATCCTTTGGCTTTATCTGTCATCGCCTGAACTAAATAATAGTCCGCTTTTACGCCATTGGTAATCCAGTTCTTCATTCCGTTGAGAATATAAAAGTCACCGTCTTTTTCTGCTATAGTTTTCTGGTTTGTAGCATCGGATCCGGCTTCTGGTTCGGAGAGGCAGAAAGCGCCTAATTTTTGTCCTGATGCGAGAGGGCGCAGATATTTCTCTTTTTGCTCATCTGTTCCCCATTTTTCTATACCGTAACAAACGAGGGAATTATTGACGGACATAATAACACCGACGGCGGCATCAACTTTGGAAATTTCTTCCATAGCGAGCACATAGCAAACTGTATCCATTCCAGCTCCGCCCCAATCGGGAGAAACCATCATACCCATAAAACCGAGTTCGCCCATTTTTTTAACAATTTCTTCAGGAAATTCGGCTTTTATATCTCTTGCCACGGCTGACGGAGCAATTTCATTTTCAGCGAAATCTTTTGCGGCATCACGTATCGCAAGCTGGTCTTCAGTAAATTCAAAGTTCATGATAATTTATATATGGTTTAAAAAACTAATTATAGACATAAAACCCTTTCCCGCTTTTGCGACCGAGATGTCCGGCGGCAACCATCTTTTTCAGCAGGGGACATGGGCGGTATTTTGAATCTCCGAGCCCGTTTTGAATAACTTCCATAATGAACAGGCAAACATCAAGTCCGATAAAATCGGCAAGAGCCAGCGGTCCCATAGGGTGATTCATTCCGAGCTTCATAACTGTATCAATAGATTCCGGTGCCGCAACGCCTTCCATTACGCAATATACAGCTTCGTTAATCATCGGCATCAGTATGCGATTGGAAATAAATCCTGGATAATCCTGAACTTCAACGGGTACTTTTTCAATTCTTTCAGTGAGAGATTTTATAATATCGAAAGTGTTTTGGTCAGTAGCGAGACCTCTTATGATTTCAACGAGCTTCATCATCGGAACGGGATTCATAAAATGCATACCAATAACTTTTTCCGGTCTTTTTGTAACGGCGGCAATTTCGGTAATTGAGATGGAAGAAGTATTAGTTGCCAGAATTGCTTCTTTCCCGCAATCTTTATCGAGTGTTTCGAATATTTTTTTCTTTAAATCAGGGTTTTCCGCAGCGGCTTCGATTACCAAATCAGATTCTCCGGCATCACTTAACTTAGTTGATTTAGTGATGTTTGCAAGCGTAACAGCCTTCAATTCCTCTGAAATTGTACCTTTCTTAACCTGTCTGTCCAGATTACCCGAAATAGTTTTCAATGCTTTCTCAAGGAATTCTTCTTTTACGTCAATCAAATTAACTTTATATCCGTACTGCGCAAAGACATGGGCAATGCCATTGCCCATTGTACCCGCTCCTATTACAGAAATATTTATTATACTCATTTTTTAATTAATTTGTTAACAATATAAACTAAAAATATTATTTAATAAATCTATATACGTTCGATAATTAAAGCGCTTGCTTCGCCGCCGCCGATGCAGAGTGTTGCAAGTCCGAATTTCTTATCCTTTTGTCCGAGGACATTAATTAAAGTTGTTAAAATCCTCGCTCCGCTTGCGCCTATCGGATGTCCGAGCGCAACAGCGCCTCCGTTGAGGTTAACTTTAGCAGTGTCAAGTTTCGCGACTTTAATAACCGCAAGAGCCTGAACTGCAAATGCCTCATTGATTTCAAATATATCAATATCCTCAATATTCATATTCGCTTTTTTCACGACATTCTGAATGGCATAAGCGGGAGCAGTAGTGAACCATTCAGGTTCCTGGGCGAAGGACGTCTGCGCAATGATTTTCGCCAGTGGTTTAAGACCGAGTGATACAGCTTCTTCTGCGGACATAACGACAAGTGCTGATGCGCCGTCGTTAATTTTTGAAGCGTTGAATGCAGTGATAGTTCCTTCTTTTTCGAATGCGGGTTTCAATACAAGACCTT
>JAPLFI010000044.1 GCA_026390755.1 Ignavibacteriota bacterium | reverse complement strand
CAATCGGTACCATAGGTTTCGGCATGTTATTCGTCAGAGGTCTTAACCTCGTACCGAAACCGCCCGCCATTATAACAGCCTGCACTTTAACCCTGTTTAAGTTTATTCATAACTAATAATAAAAATTTGTGAATCTGTAACTCTTCGCTCTTATTCAAAAAAAAGCTCTTTAATTCGTAATAATTCGTGTCCATTCGTGTCAAATCGCTCTTATTCAAAAAAAAGCTCTTTAATTCGTAATAATTCGTAATAATTCGTGTCTAAAAGTTCTCGCTCTTATTTTTTCGCGTCCTTATCCTTTTTATTGAAATCAAAATTCACATCCGGCGCCTGATCGCTTCCTTCCTTGCTCTTGAAGTAAGGCTTTTCCCTGAAGCCGAAAATTTTAGCAAATATCAGCGTCGGAAAACTTCTCACTTCCGTATTGTACTGCTGAACGGCGTCATTGAATTTTTTCCGCTCGACGGAAATCCTGTTTTCGGTTCCTTCAAGCTGTGACTGCAATTGAAGGAAATTTTCGTTTGCCTTAAGCTGCGGATAATTTTCCGATACAACAAGCAGTCTCGAGAGAGCGCTTGAAAGTTTATCCTGTGCCTGCTGGTACTGCTGGAATTTCTGCGGATCGTTAAGGTCGTCTCCGCTTATCTTCACCTGTCCCACCCTGCTTCTGAGTTCGGTTACTTCCGTAAGAACGCCTTTCTCAAAATCGGCGTAACCTTCAACCGTTTTTACAAGGTTAGGAATGAGGTCTGCCCTGCGCTGATACTGGTTCTCAACCTGCGCCCAGGCGGAGGTCACTCTTTCCTCCATGGTTACAAGAGTGTTGTAACCGCATCCGTATAATCCGGAAGCGAGGAAAGCTAATATAGTAATAACTAAGATGTTCCTGAAAAATGTCTTTATCATATAATTTTAGTTTATCGCTAAAAGTACTGAATTTTAATATTTAAAAAACCATAGAAATTCGGACATTTTTTCAACAGACATTCCAACGAGATACCTCTTTGTCGGATTCCGGATTAGAATCTGCCGGAATGACAAAAAAAGGCTGTAATAAATAATAATTCCCTGCTTGCAAATTTCCCTTGCATTTCAATAAAATACCTTATATAATTATGGCATAAATTAATAAAGTAAAATTTCAAGATTATGGACACAGTAAGTTCTTCATTTTTCATCCCCCGAAAGGAGCAGGGATACAGCGACATATTCAAGCGTGTGAGGATGATGCCGCTATACTCCTTTCCTCATTACAAGGACCTTAAACCGCACATAAATCACGAAAAAAACAGATTTTTCATTCATCTGGATTTCGATGCTTTCTATGCGCAGGTGGAACAGCGCGATAATCCATCTCTCCGCGGCAAGCCCGTTTCGGTCGGCAGTACGACAGGTGAAAAAGGCATTGTTATGACTGCTTCATACGAAGCGCGGGCACTGGGAATTGATACGGCAATGAGCCTCTGGCAGGCGAAGAAAATCTGTCCGAAACTTATATCAGTTCCCTGCTACGGACCGAAGTACGAGGGCATTATGCAGAACCTGATACGCGGATTACGCTGTTTTGTGCCGGAGGACTGCATTGAGATGTACAGCATTGACGAGTGTTTCATTGACGTGACTCCCGTGGTGCGCGATTTCGGTCAGGCAAAAGAACTTGCTATGGCGATTAAGCAGAAAGTATCCGACCTCGAAGACCTTACCTGTTCGCTTGGTGTGTCGTGGAATAAAACATACACCAAGATGGCGACTAAATTCGAAAAACCCGACGGACTCACCGTAATAACTCCCGCCGACAGGCATAGAATCTACGAGCTTCCCGTAAAAAAAATGTGGGGAATCGGTACGCGCATAAGCCGCCGGCTCGGCGTAATGAACATATTCACAATAGGCGAACTTGCCTCTGCTTCCGAACTTGCTCTTTGCCGCGAGTTCGGCGTAAACGGTACGGTTTTCCGCCGTCTCGCCCGCGGGGAGGACACTTCCGGCATCATTCACACGCGCGGGCGCGAGAAAAGCCTTAACCATCACCACACACTCACGCATAACGTATGGAAGTACGAAGATATCGAATCGGAAATCCGCCGCATCACCGAATATATATGCAGGAAACTGCGCTCAAAGGAACTTGTCACCCGCTCGCTTTACCTTGTTATACGTTATGATAACCTGCGCTATGCCGGTGATGATACGAAGCTCGACACTGCCACGAATGACGACCGCGAAATATTCAAAGCCGCAATGAACATATTCGTGAAGTTTCCGCGTCCGTGCGAATCACTGAAAGCACGTATGTTCGGAATGACGGTGTTCGACCTTCATGAAGATTTACACAGATACACGCCCTCGCTCTTCGGCAACAATGTTCGTCTGCCGTATTACGAACTTGATAAACTGAAATATAAGTACGGCGAAGGCATAATCAGAGTCGGCTTAAACGCGGGGTAGGGACTGCTTTGTTTCGGGTATGATT
>JAPLFI010000494.1 GCA_026390755.1 Ignavibacteriota bacterium | reverse complement strand
TGTAAAACTGCTTGTTCCTGTGGATAGATTATATCCCGTAGCGATTTTTGCGCTTGCCGTTGCTGTTCCTGAGAGGCAACTGTCAAACTGTCCGCCCGAAGTTAAAGTCAGGGTTGTCAGCGGAGCAGGATTTGTACCGACGCCGGGAATTGCAAAATTCGGAGTCGATGCCGGAGACGGATTATTCTTGAATTTGTAATAGATTAAATCGGGTAATGTAAAAACAGGTGCAGCCGGCTCTACATCAACTCCAAAATGGGCAAATATCGCGTCGCCGCCCGTACTTGCCACAAACGGACAGCCGCCTACTGATAAGGTTCTTCTAATGCTGCCTGCCATCACTGCATTATAAATATTAAGACCACTACCTGACGCTCCGCATTGACCCACAAACAAAATCAGACTCTTAGTCGGGTCATAATTAAATTTGTTTTTTAAAGTAATTTTCATCCATCCGCCAACTGTGCTTGTAAGTGACGTATCGCCAACAAATACAGTATCATATGGTCCAGGATAAAAGGCGCCTGTTGTCAGGGTTGTAATTATATCCTGCTTCAGCAGTATATGCAAGTTAGTAAAAGTTCTTGTTCCGGCAGTACCAGTGTGGAAATAAACTGCCGTAATCCTTTTTCCTGCCGGTAAAGGAGTCGGTTTGTTGAACTCTTCTGCCAGGAAAAGGTTATTCATGGCTTTACCCCCGGTCTGCGCAAATGGAGAGGAATTGGTTCCTCCCGGGATGGTGTCGAAATTGTAATATTGAGGTGTTTGCGCGAACGCACTAACTGAGAAAACCAAGAGAAATAACACTGTGAAGATTGTTTTGTAATTTAAATTACTCAATTTTATATCCTCCGTTTTGAGTTTGAATTTGAATTTGAATTTGAATTTGTTTCCATAATTAATATGATTATATATTGTAGATATGGAAATTTATTACTTGATAACCATCATTTTCTTTGTGTCAACGAATCCGTCGGTTTCGAGTCTGTAAAAGAATACGCCGCTTTGAAGAGCAGAGGCATCAAAATCAACAGTATGACTTCCCGCTATTCTGTTTTCACTTACAAGAACAGCCACTTCACGTCCAAGCATATCATAGACTTTCAGCGATACAAAGCCGGCTTTCGGCAGTGCAAAGTTGATTTTCGTCACAGGGTTGAACGGATTCGGATAATTCTGTTCGAGTTTGTAGGATGCAGGAATACTTATTTCGATTTCTGGAGTGTTCGTAATCGTTTCTACGTCAATGCCGAAATTGGGCATTTTCGAATCGCCGGTGGCCCAAGGAGTAAACGGACAGCCTCCTGAAGACCATACGCGCCTTACTCTTGGCCGCTCATTTATCTCAAGCTGGCAAATTGTTCCTCCTCCATTACCTGAAGAAGCGCATTGTCCTATAAATACCAGCAGGCTCTTTGTTGGGTCGTAATTGTATTTAGTCTCCAAGGTGATACCCATCCATTGGTTCACAGTGCCGTTGAGTGTCGTGTCGGCGACAAATACTGTGTCCCACGGGCCCGGATAGAACTGGCCTTCCGTAAAAGTTGTAATAGTATCCTGCTTCATCAGGATGTGCAGGTTTGTATAGGGCTTCGAAAATGTACTGGTTTTAATGAAAAAATAGATTCTTGTGATTCTTTTTCCCGGGGGAGCGGGAGCAGGTTTGGTGAATTCACCCGGCATAAATAACCAGCTGGACGCTTTGCCGGTATTCATGCCAAACGGGAAGTTGTTTAATGAAACGCCGGTATCCTGATAATTGTAATACTGAGGTGTTTGTGCGGCTAAGTTACCGCCGAAAATAAGCATTACTGAAATTAGTAATACGAAAAATTTGAAACGCTGTAAAGTCTCCATAGTTAAAGGTTTTTAATTTATAAAAAAAGAACATTATTTTATTTTAAAGATGAACTCTCACTCA
>JAPLFI010000079.1 GCA_026390755.1 Ignavibacteriota bacterium | reverse complement strand
TTAACGTATTCTTTACTTACCACAAAGTGCTTTTTCAGTCCGATCTTATCGCATATTTTCTTCAATGCAAAAACATCTCTTTCGCTTCCTTTATGCTTCACTTCAAAGGCTGTTTCATTATTCAGTATAAAATCTATTTCACTCGTATTCCGCACATTGTAATACTTTAGCTCACCGTATTTCAGGAGCTGATTGGCAATAGCATTCTCGAACATCTGCCCTGAAGATATTTTTGCGAAAATATTCAATAATCCATTATCGCTGAAATAGACCTTCCTTCCGCCGGCGATACTTCTGTCTATGCTTTTTGAATATTTTGATATTAATTTAATAAAAAATATTCCCTGCAAAAACTCGAGATAACTATATGTCTTAACTCTATTTATTCCCAGCTCCGACGACAGCTTGGATACATCCAGAATATTTCCGGTTCTTGCCGAAAGCAGAATTATTAAATCGCGCAATTCCCTTATGTCGCTTAAATCACTTAATAACCTTAAATCTTTTTTAAAGAAAGAAGTGAATATATTCTTTAATACCAAACGCTTTGTTTCAAAATCATCACTCAGAACTACTTCGGGCAAACCGCCGTATTCCAAATAATTATCATATTCATTTTCGTGTTTTTTATATTCATATACAGCAGAAGGTTTAACTGAGGATATTTTTCCATAGGCGTTAATTTTCAAATCCGGTAAATTGGTATTAAAGTACAGATATTCTTTAAATTCCATCGGACGAAGTATAAATAAAAATTTCCTTCCGCTAAGTGACTCCGGAAAGAGGTTTTTCAGATAGTAATTTGAAGAGCCTGTGACCAAAAATTTTACCGAGTGTTTATCAATAAGATACTTTATTATTTTAGTGATTTCAGGAAAGTTTTGAATTTCATCAATAAAAACAAAAAGTCTGTCATGCTTTTTAGAATTCAACTCTTTGTGTAAATTTGAATAAATTCCTTCATAATTACTATTTTCAAATAATAATAAATCAAGAGGGTTATCAAAATCGAACCAGATTTTCGGATGTTTAACTTCATCATAAATCTGCTTAAGTAAAGTAGTTTTACCTACTTGCCTCATACCTGTGATTATGAGAGCATTTTTATGTTCAAGGTATTTTATAACCTCGTTGTAAAGAAATCTCTTTTTCATAGTGTAAAATAATTATTACAAATATACGCATATTTGTAAATAAATGCAAACATGTATGGGAAAGGCTGGTAATTTGTTTTCCGTGCGTTTCCCGAAGTGTATAGTCTAAGACTGATGAGAGTCCGTTTTTATCCATGCATATTGCAAATAGCACTTGTAATATGCATGGATAAAATACTATATATTTGAACTTTTCCGAGCTCATGCGGTTGAAATATATTACGGATCAAGGAATGCAATACATCTGATGTTTTTCAGGCTAATTTGATTTTTAATATATTACTAATTTTGATTTATTTAATGCCTTTAAAATCTTAACGAAAGACAACTCAATCCTCCGTTTAATTTTTGAAATTCAGAAACATCTGTTTGAAAAACATTTCTAATTTGTCTTTTTTACGGGGACTTTATAAATAATGCGAATAGCTTGCCCTATCCCCATCGGAATTGACTGCACCGACTGTTTATTACCAAGGATTGATGCAATTCCCGTAATTCCTCAATTTTTTGAATTTGCCGCAATAATATTAGCAACTTCATTGCCATGTGTTTGATATCTACCATATAAGTCCTGTCCCCTGCAGGTTTTTTGTGTGATTTGCGTATTATTTGCCGATACTTTTTTCATTGCGAGGAGTTTTTCAACAAAATAAAGATACGGGTTAAATCAGTTCAGTTGATATCACTTGCCTCTCATTTTGTTAATGCCATTTTCTTAACTGCATAATTAGCATTGTCAACTGATAACTGATAAAAGTACATTCCGCTTGAATTACCCGAAGCATTCCAGCTGACTTCGTATGTCCCGGGAGATAGTTTACTGTTCACGAGGGTTGCGGCTTCACGCCCAAGCATATCGAAAATTTTCAATGATACAAAATGAATCCCGTTACCTGTGTTCGGGAACGATAATGAAGCAACGTCGAATTTAATTTTCGTTGACGGATTAAACGGGTTCGGATAGTTGTCGTATAACTTTACCGAAGACGGAATTTCAGCCGAAAGTTTTGATATGCCGGTATATAAACCGCCGCCGATTGAGAGATACTTCGCTGATCCCGCTATGCTGCCCGTAAGTGTTGCGGCGCCTGTTGCCGTGTCGATCCTGTAAATATTTGAATTACTCATCAAATACATTTTACCTGTAAGGGGGTCAAAATCGCAGCCGTAAACATCGCCGAGTGTTACGCCGAGAAGGCCTATATCGGTCGTCGTCCCGTTTGTCTGATTAATTCTGACAAGTTTTGTTCCGAAAGTACTGATGCCGAACATAGAGCCGGCGTTATTGACGGCAAATCCGATAATATAATCGTTTGCAGAAAGATTAGTGAAGAATGTCATTGCTCCGGTATTAAGATTCACTGTATAAAGTTTTGACGGTGATGTGGAAAACATAACATACATCTTTTTTCCTACATTATCCCATGCTAAACCGCGATTGATAATCCCATTGACGTTTCCCGCGACGCCCACGGAGGTTCTTGTTCCGGTTGCAGTATCAATACGCCATAATTCATAATTATAACTTGACGGCATATGGAAATAATAAAGATATCCCTGACCGCCGAATTCAAGTCCTATTACATTCTGCGAAAAAACCGGACCAACAGGAGCCAGAGTATAAGGAATTGACATGTTAAATTTTTTCAGCATGTGAGACGTACCGGTATCGGCAAACGTAAACACATTATTAGCGGCAAAATCGAAACCCGATTGCGAGAAAGCAAAAGAGCAAAAAGAAAAGAAAATAATCAGAAAATAGTTTGTTTTTTTCATATACCCCTCCAAAAAAGTCGAACTTTTTTAATTGTTAATATAAAGAACCGTTTTAAAAAACATAAGAAAGCTTATGCAATGATATTATTATTAAAACTTTTTTTCAAGTCTTTCTATAGTCTTTAATAAGTTTTTTTACTGCGGCGTAATAATGATTCCGCATTAATTTTTCAGTAAATCTTAATCATTCAAATTATTATATTTATATAACTTTACATTAAACACATTTATTATATTCTTATGAAAACACAAAAAGTTCTGTTCTCATTTTTATTCCTGTTATTATCTATCTCTTTCGCGAAAGCTCAGACCGCCGAGGATATCTATCAGAAGTATGCCGATGCCATAGGCGGAAAGTCCGCATGGGACGCGGTTACAAGTATTAAAGCAACGGGATACGCCACAATGGGCGGAATGGACTTTGCATTCACGCAAACGAGTAAAAGAATAAATAAGGTTTTGCTGGAAATTATTATACAGGGAATGACAATGAAGCAGGTTTATGACGGAACAACTGCGTGGATGCTGAATCCTTTTACGGGCGGGAAAAAACCCGAAATAGTGGGTGAAGATATGGCAAGACAGTTCAGGAATATGGCGAAAATCGGCGGCGAACTGTTAAATTACGTTGAATACGGCAGTACGATTGAATTGCTCGGGAAAGAAGATTTTGACGGTACGCCGGTTTATAAACTGAAACTGGTTACAAGTGACGGAACAGAGATTATATATTTTATTGATGCGGAAAAATATATTGACCTGAAATCAATTTCAAAAACCATGATGTCCGGAAAAGAAATCGAAAGCACAACGCTTTACAGCAATTATAAAGATGTTAACGGCTTGAAAATTCCTTTTACCATGGATGTGAAAACAAAAGGCGGACAAACAATGGGAGAGGGTCAGATAATACGTATGGATAAGACGGAACTGAATGTTGAAGTTGATGATGCGATATTTGTAATGCCTTCTGAATAGGAAAACCGTTTATTATTGGATTTTTTTTGTGAATTATTGCGGATATATTTAATGCAGTTCTTCTAATTTAAGCTTAAAAACAAATGCAAAAAGCATTTACACTCTTATTCTTAATTTTAATTTCAGTTTCTTTATACTCACAGCCAAAGTCTGATTTCAGCACTGCATATATTAACGCGGAAAAAAATCCGCAGTTGAGAATTGACGCCGAAACTCTTGCCGGTCAGCAAGGACTTCCGTATAATATATACATAAAAAATACGGCAATGATTGAAGCCGTAGCAATTGAAAACGGTAATGTGATTTATTCTGTAATTACCGATTTCCTTCATCCGTTTAGCGGAAGTTACTGCGCATATTATAAAGACATCCGTAGCACATTCAATTTTTCAAAAGCCCGTGTTACATACGGTGACAGAACAATTGATAATACCGGTGAACAGCTTATTATTAATCCCCGAAAGACATCAGGGATGTTATACCTGATTCCGTGTTTTACGACGGCGCGCAGGAATGTTTGGGCATTTGATTATGAAACGGGCGACCTTGTTGACTCAGCATTCGTGCCTTACAGCAGTCCGATTCTTCAGGGACCGCGCAAAGTACTTCAGATAAGCCGGTCAAGAATTATCATTGCCGACCAGACCAGCGACGTGGTTCAGCTTTTCGATACAAGCGGCGCATTCATACAGACATTCGCTCCGTCAACGGGCTTAAACAACGCGATACTCGACAATGTCCGTGATATGATTTTCCGCGATAACGGAAACCTTCTCGTGACTAACGCAGGAACCGTGGGCAACTCCGAGAACACAATTCAGCAGTTTTCACCGCAGGGCGTTTTTCTAAACACTTTTGCCCATGATTCAATTGACAGTCCTTATAATTTGCTGTTCAGGAACTCAGACCTTCTGGAATCAAACTCCGGACTCCTTCATAATGTCATTAAATTCAACAAGAATAATGGCGCATATCTCGGAGACCTTTTAACTTCTGCAGTCAGGTTTCCACAGCAAATGATTAACCTGACCGGCGGCAGAATTGCCCTGTGCGAATTCAGCGGCGTTCTCTCGGGAATCAGGATTTACGATTCACTCGGAATTCTGAAAGATACATTAAAAGGAGTTCAGGGAATTCGCGGCGTCTGGAAACTGCCAAACGGAAATTTCCTTACAACTAACAGCGTAGGCGTATATGAAGTTGACGATACAACAGGTAATCTTGTAAGGACAATTGTAAGCGGATATAATTTTAACTGTATTTCGGTTTTCGACCCGAATTTTGTAACAGGCGCGAACGAAATTAAAAACACAATACCCGGCGAATATAAACTGTTTGATAATTATCCGAATCCGTTCAATCCTTCGACAACAATAAAATTTTCTGTTCCCAAAAAAGATATTGTTAAACTTTCTGTTTACGATGCGCTTGGCAGGCAGGTAAATGAACTTGTGAACGGCACAAAGGAAGCGGGAACCTACGAAATCACTTTTGATGCGTCTGCCC
>JAPLFI010000403.1 GCA_026390755.1 Ignavibacteriota bacterium | reverse complement strand
GTCAACAATTTGATATTCTAATTGGTCATCTGATATATTATACAAACTTTGTATGATAAGGGCTTTAAACATCATTAGTTTACTAAATGGTGGACGTCCGCCTTTTGATAAATCTTTGTTCTCATCTATAAATGATTTCTCTATCGGTAATTCGAATATTTTCCAATCAATATAGTCATTCAGCTTTTGAAGCGGGTCACCAAGTTTAGTAAGTTTTTCCATTAAGAATTGATCGTCAAAAAGTCCAAGTGGGTTTATGTTTTTCATGTTAATATTTTTATACAAATATAACTGTAATACCCACTCTTTGCAATGCTATAACCCATTTATTTATATATTAGTTATGCCTTATTTGGGTTTATAGAGATGCCCTTAATTCTTTCATCCTGAAAAAATTTGTTTTCAATGTCCAGGCTAAACCCTATTGAATAATAACTCTTTGAACTTTGATCAAGTATCATTCTGCTGGTATCATAAAAAAAGAATTCTTTTGTCCGAAATAGAATTTTAGCAATATTAAATAATTTATATGGGTATGCAAGTACTATGCTGACAACTATCGCAGTGATTGAAGCTGATTTCGAATTCTTTATTAAATTAAGACAAATACTTTCAAGAGTTTCTTTTTTATATATTTTGGCGATTTCTAACAACCATTTCTCTAATGCCATATGAATCGATTCAAGAAGATGTGTGGAAACTTGTGTGCCTCTATACATATTCCATAGTCTGTGACTTATAAATTGTTTTTTACTTGAATTATCCTCAAAATAGATTTCTATTTCTTCAATTTCATTTATAAATTTAGATTTAGAATAGTTATCAACAGTCTTGTTAACAAAAGACAATATGAAATCAATAGTTATTTTAGGATTAGCATTTAACAGTCTGTATATTGGTGTCTGATAAGCGCTTGCAGGGAAATATTCAAGGTGCCTGATTGAAATACCAAAATATTGTTCGATATCCAAATCTCTGTTAAATCTGTTACCTTTATCATTTTTTTTATCGTTGTTATTATACCAAAATAAATCCGCAAGTTTTAAAACATATTCCGGCAAGCATTTAATTACTTCCGTATTATCAACAATTGAAGTCAGAATCGTTTTAACAATATCATAATAGTTATCTCTAAATATTAATGAATTTTTTGACAATATTTCATCGAAAACAATAATTAGTTCTTTCTTTACCTCAAAAGCGCTTCTTAGTATAACTCTTATAAGTTGCTTTTTTAATTCGCTTTCGTACCAGATAACATTTTTATTGATTATTTCTTGATAATAAAATAATGCTATCTGTCCGGTTTTTTTAGTGGTTACTCCGACTGTATAGATATTATTCCAGTCATATAGAATTGGTAAGTAGGCATTAATATTTAGTATCCCAAATTCCTCTTTGTGTTTGTAAATAAAGTCAATAAAATGATCCCACCCGCTTCCTTTCGGTTTTGTGAAAAGAGCTTTTATTGAGATACTATCAAAACTTTGTAATCCTAAAAGCTTCAAGGTATCTTCATCTATTTCTTTGCAGGCAATTCTTAAAAGAAACGCAATTCTTTTTAAAAGCTTTTGTTCATCTTCTAATAACTTATCTTTAAATAAATCAAAGAATGATGAAGAATAATCTGAGAGCAATACTGATACTAATATTTCATCTTTCCAATAACTTTCTATGCTATCATTGTAAATAGAATTATCGATGAATTTTATAACTTTATCTGTATCAGCTAATAACTTTTCAGATAACCAATTTCTGAACGCTCTTCGAACTGGGAATGAATTACCAATATCTTTTAAAAAGCTATCGGTATCTTTGAAATTCAAAAAACTTCTTTCAATTATTTTATCTAATGCCCATTCTTCATAAATATCATGAGTAATAAAATAACCTCCGTATGTGGAATCATATTTAATGATTTCATCTATTTCTAAGCTATGCAATATATCTCCTTCGCATTCTGGAGCCTTTACGAAAAAATTTCCATGATTTGCTCTGTTTTGCGCAATCTTTAAAAAACATTCCTCTCTTTTAATATGGACATTGTTCTTTTGTAAATCAGTTTTTGATATTTGCTTTTCCCACAATATTCTCTTGAAATCAGAATAGTTGACGGTATTTATTAGATTATTATAATTTTTAAGGTATTCCTTAAGGTAAAAGGGGAATTCTAAAAGATTTGCGAATCTTTCACTTTTAGGTAGTTCAAAATTGTAATTATGAGAAAGATTAATTAGTTCTTCTTTTGATATGTAATCAACATTTAAGAGTACCATATTACGGTTATATTCATCACCGAACTGAAGTATAATTCCGTTTAAATAGTTGTGTCTTGTCGTTAAAATAATTTTCCAGTTATTTTTAATGAGTGATGATATAAATTCGTGCAAAACGTCTGTGTTTTCTAAATCTGATATTTTTTCTGCTGAATCTATAACTATATATTTATTGTTGATATTTATATATTCATCAATGAAGTCAGTAAGTGAAAAATTTCCATAATTTGAAATAAATTGATTCAAATTGGAAATATTAAACTCAGAGGCTTTAAAAATAAAAAATGGATTATCATCTTTCTTTATTTCAAAAAAATCTTTCAATATTGCGGATTTTCCAACTCCCGCTTTTCCGCTAATTATTACTAAAGACGATTTATTTAATTTATCTATAAGATTACCAATAGTATTGCTTCTATCAATTTTAATCTCATTTCCATTATATTTTATATTCGAATAAATATTAGAAAATATTAATTCAGTATGACCTTTTAAAGAATCAATAAAATCAATTATACTTTTTTCCAAACTAAAGAAATGCTGCGCGATTTTTAGGTTTTCTTCAACAGAAAGTTGAATCTCAAAATGACTGGGGACTCTCCATTCTATTTCGACATCAACTGATTTTGCACATTTATATATATCTGTTTTATATTTAGGTTCTTTTTGTGTCTTCTTACTGCTTTCGGAAAATTCTTGGTTTAAATAGAATAGTATTTTATTAATTTGTGGGTTTTTACTCTTTGTTTTTTTTATCGAATCAATAATATCATCTTTATTTTTACTTATACTTGTTTCATAGAATTTTGATTGAAAACCGATTAATATATTCCCTACTTCGATAGGTTCTGTTTCTATACCGGTTTGATTTTTATAACGAAGCAATCCGGTCGGTTTATTAAACTCTTTGCAAAATAATATATAACAAAGCCATTCAAAAGTTTTCTGCTCTTTGCCGTTAAATTTGGCTCTAAAATTATTCCAATTTATTTCAATTAATTTATCCACCAGTATTATAATAAGATTGCGATATTAATCTATTCCCTACACCTCCACCCCCACCACACCCCTATTCCGCCATTCATTCAAATATTGCTGATAAATATACCCGTAAACCATATCAGTCCTTTCGTTCACTTCATCTGCGGTATAATCGGTAGCCGGCAGCCCTGTTTTATCTGCGTATAAAAAATCCTTGATAAAAGTTTTCATTTCGGCTTTTGTGGCATCTTTTTCCCAAAGCCCCTGTATTTTCAGATATTCCGCTTTTAATTTACCTAATAGTTCTTTTGCTACTAATTTTATCCTCTCCCGTTCTGCTTTCTTAAGGTTTGGCTTTTCTAATAAATCAAATAACGCAAGCGTATCTTCGTCCAATCCTTCTTTAAGTGCCCGTTTCTCCTCCTCGTCCAGCGTTTGCATAAATCCCATCAGCTCAGCAAACGTCTTTTCAATCATAACTCTGTCTTTTTCCATATTATATTCGCTTATGATTTCCTGATATCTTTTATATAGATCCATGCGTGTAGGATTTTTAGCAATCATGCTTTGTAACTTTTTCTCGATTTGGTCTTTTAAGCAATATACCGTTGAATTTTTCTTTTTTGATTTAACGAATTCCTCTTGCAGCTTCTGAAAATCAATTTTGCTGATGTCATATATTCTCTCATCACGTGTAAATTCTGTATCACCCGTTGTCATAATTGCTTCATCTACTATTCCTTGTAATTCTTTTATAATAGAGGTTATATCTGCTTTTTGTCTGTCGTTCTGAAGACTCTTATAAATAATGTCGATTGCTCCGTATTTATCTCTGTAGTTTCTTACTTCGGGTATATTAATGCACGCTTTGAATTTAATAAATACTTCCCTTGCCATAATTTCATATTTCTTTCTTGTTTCTTCGCTTTTGTTTATTGCTTCTTTCGCCTCAATTATTGCGGCATTTTTCTCAAATCCTTTGGCACCGATAATTTTATCTAATGTGAAATTTCTTTCCTTCAGAAATTTTATTGTCTCCTCAATTGTCTCGTTCAATTCAGCTATTAAGTCCTCCTCCGGTTTTACCGGATCAGTTCCTCCGCCCCCGTCGCCTCCTCTTGGTGTTGTAAAAGTCGCTAATGCCTCTCTGAGATTCTTCAATATACCGCAGTAATCAACAATCAGTCCGTTGTTTTTTCCTTCAAAAACCCTGTTTGCTCTCGCTATAGCCTGCATCAGTGTATGTGCTTTTAACGGTTTGTCTAAATACATTGTCGCAAGCGATGGCACGTCAAATCCGGTAAGCCACATTGCGCAAACAATCGCCACCCTGAATTTATGTTCTGGCTTTTTAAATGCGATATCTATATCAATCCTTTTACCGTCCGGAGTTTCATATCCGTTTTTTATTTTTGCTCTGTGAGGTTCTATGTCTATATCCCATTTCCTGAATAAATCAACTTCGCCCTGCTCTTCGCTTATCACAACTGCCATCTCCGTCTCTTTCAGCCAGATTATCTTTTTCTCTAAACGTATTGCTTCTTGGTCGTCGGTTTCTTTTTTTAATGCTCTTTCCGTTTCTTTAATTTTACCCTTCCAGTATTCCTGAATCAGATTATACATTCTGAGTGTAGTCACTTTATCAATGCAAACAAGCATTGCTTTCCCTGTTTCCCAGTTATTTGTATAATGTTCTGTGAAATCCTTGGCAATCTTCTTTAATCTTTCCTGAGCTGTGTAAATGTGGTAGTCTCTTCCAAGTTCTCTTTCCAAAGCGGCTTGCTGGTCAATGTCAAATTCGTGCTCTTCAAGTTTTTCCGCAACCTTATCGTTAATATCGCTCATGGTTATCTTTAGTTTCTCGCCTCTGTTATCATAATATAAAGGAACCGTTGCGTTATCATCTACTGCCTTTTGAAAATCATATTTCGAAACGTAATCTCCGAATACAACTTTCGTTATTTCGTCATTTTTGAATAGTGGAGTCCCTGTAAAACCTATATAACTTGCATTCGGAAGAGCATTTCTCATATTTAAAGATAAAAGTCCGTATTGAGTTCTGTGCGCCTCGTCTGATATTACTATTATGTCGTCTCTGTCATTATACGGTTTGTCGGGTTCGACCTGTTTGTTAAATTTGTGTATCATCGAGAATACATAAGGTTTATCCGACCTTAGTATCTCCGCAAGGTTATCACCGGATGCAGCCCTGCATTTATCTTTATCGTTATCCACTATCCCGCATCCTGCATAAGTCTTATATATTTGTGTATCTAAATCGTCCCGGTCTGTCAAAACAAGAAATGTAAAATTACCTTTTAATTTTCTTCTAACTTTCTCTGAAAAGAATACCATTGAATAAGATTTTCCGCTTCCCTGAGTATGCCAGAATACACCAAGTTTCCCTTTTCTTTCATTCCTGTTAATCACTGCTTCAATTGCATTATTCACTCCCAGGAATTGATGATTCTTCGCAAGTATTTTTGCCATCTTTCCCGTACTCTCGTCAAAAACAATAAAGTTCTCAAATATATCCACGAAGTTCTCTTTTGTGCACATTCCTTTTAGAAGTGTCTCCATGTCAACAATTCCGGCATCACCCTCGGCTAATCTTTTCCATTCATGAAAATACTCATATTTCGCGGAGATGGAGCCTAACTTTGCTTTTACGCCGTTGCTTAGTATTACAATTGCATTGTGATGAAATATGCGCGGAATCGTATCTTTGTAGTCGCTCAGGTTTTCGTTATACGCTCTGCTGATGTCTTTATGTATATTCTTAAGTTCTATAAATAAAAGCGGAATGCCGTTTACAAACCCTATTATGTCAGGTCTTCTTCTGTATAGTGATCCCTGCACCCATAATTCTCTTACAACAAGAAAATGGTTATTCTGAATGTTCTCAAAATCAAATACTTTTAATCTCTTGCTTTCAATATTGCCGTCTTTATTTTTATACTGTACTAATATGCCTTTTTTAAATAGTTCGTATTTATCCTTATTTATTTGTAGTAGCGATTTAGATATGGTCGCCTCTGTGATTTGCCTTATTGCGTTATCGTATGCCTCTTTCGGAATATCGGGATTAAATTTTTCTAATGCCTGTTTTAAGTATCGGATTAATACAATTTCTTTATCTGATTCTCTTCCGAGTGTTCCGTTAATTCCGAATATTTCGTCGTTGTATGCATATACAGATTCCCATCCGAGTTTCTTTTCAAAATATTCCGCAGTCGTTGCTTGTACAAGCCTGTCTTCTGTATATTCTATTGTACTCATACTTCAATCTCTCCGTTGATTAGTTTAGGCAGGAGTAAATCACGTGCATAAGATAATTTATTATTAATTATTTCTAAATTGTAAATCTGTTTTCTTGTCGTGTAAACTATCTCATTAAATTTATTGAATATATTATTTTCGGGTACTAATACTGTCTTAGAGTATGCATAATCTCTGTTTAACCCTGGTACAGCTCCGTGACTACTCTGAAAATCTTGATTTTTAAAATTGTAATATAAATATGGCGATGTCTGCTCATTTGAAATATAATAAGTCGTATCTATTGGATAATAATCAACTTGCGACCAGAATACGCTTCCCGCATTACCTTTTCTACCTAATATGATACCTGGTCCTTTGGAAATAGCTTCCTTATGTGTTCCAATTACTCCGCTGGAACCATAAACAAGAATATCGCCATTTTCTCGTTTGTCTGCTTTTAAACTTTTTCCATATTTAAGTTCTATTATATCGCCGATTGTTCCTTTCTCCCATCCTTCGGGCACTCCGTTTTTTATTTCCGTGTGTTCATACCCTGGAAACTTAAGTCTGACAAACCATTCTTTATAAAGTAATTCCGCCGACTTTTCAAGTAATTCGATTCTGCGATGATTATTGTCAATTATTTTATCATAAGTGCCCAATATAGAAGAAATATTTTTCTGTTTACTTAATTCAATTCTTGGCAATTTAATATGGACTAAAGATTTTATTGGTAATTGAGGTTGAGCTGCACCTGATGAAAATAATTCGAATTGTTTTTTTATATTCTTGCTTTTTAATACTTGATAGAGATATTCAGGCAAATACTCATTATGACATCTTAAAATTACCATCCCGGAATTAATCCTGATATTTTCGTATGCAATGTTATCGTTATAGAATGCCACACTTCCTACTGTACCTCTTGTTGTTAATATAATATCCTCCCTTTTCAGTTTTCCTTTTCTTAAAGTATTATCTTTTTGCTCCGTAATAAAAGCACAATCAGATAAACTGAATTTGTCATTAATAATATTTCCTGTATTCAAAAATAAGCAGTAGCCTTCTGAACTAAATTCTTCTTTCTTGGGATAATTATTTCCTCGATCACCATCGATAATTTCGATATCGGTTTTTAATATTTCAACATTTTCTTTGTTAATCATGGATTATGTTAATAAAATATTGAAATTATCGTTCATGATTCTGGCTAATTCTACGGATTCTTCGTTTAATCCATTAATTTCTTCATGTATTTCCCGCATGGTTTCTTCAAAATCAAAATCTTCATCCTCTATTTGTGGGGAAACTCCTACGTATCTTCCCGGCGTCAAACTCCAGTCATTTTTCTCAACCTCTTTCTTGTCAACAAGTTTAACTAATCCTTCAACATCTTGATATTTAGCTTTTGGAAATTTCGATTCCAGCCAGTGAATTTGTTTATGAAAATAATTTGGTTGTTTTAACTGCTCAATAACCGACTTTCTTAACTCTTCAATTTCCTTTTTTAATTTATAAAAAGATTTTCTATCCCACTCTTTAATATCTTTTGCTTTTAAATCTTTTTCTATGTAATCAATCGTCCTTAACATCAATTTAGAGGTTAATTCGATTTGCTTTATAATGGCTTTGATCTCTTCCGATATTGGTTCAAATTCTTTATAAGCTTTGATTTGAAGATTATTATCCTCTGGTACCTTATTTGCATATTTACTTATATATTTATTTAAAGATAATAGTAATTTATCCGAATCTTTTTTGTTAAGGTTGCAGGTATCCTTCAGTTCTTTAAATTGTTCATTCAGTATTTTAATTTTATCTTTATCAATATCTTTATTCTTCTCACATATTGAATAAAATTTCTTTATCTTATCGCTCAATAAAGTTATTGTATTATTGTATTCATTAACCTTTAATTCTATTGTCGCTGATTCTGATAAAATTGATTCAAAATACTCTTTTATTAGGTTTAAATATTTATCCGTTAAACTCCTGTAGAGCCATGTAATGGCAGTAATATTTTTGAGTTGTTCTGGCGAAAATTCAAAAATCCGTCTGCTATCCTGGTATTTTCTGAATATATTTCTTGCGTCAATCATCAATATTTTATCAAGCCTGTCTTTAGGTTTTCCTTTATCAAAAAACCATAGCTCACATGGAACTGTTCTGGTATAAAAGAAATTAGAGCGTATTGAAATCATTACGTCAACATGTCCGGTCTCTATTATCTTTCTTCTGACCTCTTTTTCGCCTCCTCCTGCGCTTGATGCCTGTGAAGACATTACAAATCCTGCTCTTCCGGTTTTGTTTAAATAACTATAGAAGTATGATATCCAGAGATAATTCCCGTTGCTGACTTCTCCTTTATTATTTACTCCGGGAAGATTAAAAGGTAAACGCGGATCCGTTTTAACTTTGTCGGCATCTACTCCGTTAACATTGAATGGTGGATTAGCCATAACGAAGTCGGCTTTTTTAACAAACATTTCATGGTTATCATCATAGAACGTATTGCCGTTTTCAATTTTGCCTTCTAATCCATGTACAGCAAGATTCATCTTTGCAAGCTTTATTGTTGTATCTGTTTTCTCTTGTCCGTAAAATGTAACCGTCTTGCTTATATCTTTCCCGGATTTTTCTATGAAGTGTGCTGTTTGAACAAACATTCCGCCCGAACCGCACGCAGGGTCAAACACACTGTCGTGATTTGGCTCTATTACGTTCACAATTGTTTGAACAAGTGAAACGGGAGTAAAGAATTCACCGCTGTCTTGTGCGCCTGACATTGCAAACTTCATAAGAAAATATTCATATATTCTTCCGAATACATCACCGGGTGCATATTTTAATGCATCATCATTAAATATTTTGAGCAGACGGCTGAGCAAATCATCTTCAAAAATGCTGTAATCTTTTGGCAGTATTCCTTCAAGTGCGTCTTTATAATCGGTCTCTATTAAGGTCATGGCTTTAATTATTGCATCGCCAATCTTTGCTCCTCCTGGTAGTTGAAGAAGAAAGTCGTATTTCGATTCTTCATTCAGGAATAATGCAGATTTCTTAGTGAAGTCATCTTTTGTTATAGGTCTGGGTTTCCCTTGCCGGACAGGCAATGTTTTTAAAACACTCTCTTCAACTATCAAATACCGGTTGTAAGCATGCCTTAGAAAAATCAAACCCAGAACGGGCATAGAATATTCGGTCGAAGTAAGCTTTGAATTCGCTCTTAACTGATCCGCCGCATCCCAGAGTCTTTTTTCAAGCTGTGAATTATTTCCCGCCATATATAACTATCATTATATTTAATTGATATTCCAAATCATTAATTATCAAGAATAATTGTCGTAAAATAATTATCAAGAGGTAGTTCATAAATTTGGGGATTACCTACTTCTTTAAATAGTTCGAATGAGCAACACAAACATTTAACATTATATACATATTGCCACTGTTTTAGTATATTACCCTCCTCGTCAATATCTGCCTCCATTTCATTAAAAGATATCAAAGACATAGTCCCGCATATTGGACATTTTTTTATATTATCAATATTGTATTCAAATCTTTCTATTGATTTTGCTAAATGTTCAGCTCGTTTTTGGGAATAATTTTCAAAATTAACGATTAATCCGGTGGATTTGGAATTCGCTTTTATTACTTTCAACACTGGATTATTATAAGCTGAACGAATCATTTCTTTTAAAATCGCAATTTTATTTATGTTATATTTTTCTTTCTCGAAACTATTTAACAAGGAATTTAAAGGACAGAAATCATTGTCCAGTTTTTTATATATCCAATATGATTTAAATTCATTGTAAGGATATAGTGAAGTAAATTTCATCGCTAAAGGCAAGATATATTCGCCTATAAATAAATCTAACGAAGGATAATGAAGTAAAAATGTTCCTCTATGCCATATCCTGTTTCTCAGGGTATTTAGATTATCAAAAATTTCTTTGGATTCAGAAATGAAATCGTAATTACCATTACCTAAAACTTCCGTGTCTATTAATAAAATAATTCTTTTTAATGCCTCAGAAAATTCAACACTTTTGGTTTTTTCAATATCCAAATCATTAATATTTTCATTTTTCAATAATCTTTTTAATATAATTGGATAATTTGAAGCGTCATTTGCGAGAAGAATATGTTCTTCCCTGAGTATATCTTTTATGACTAATTCGAAAAAATGTTGGAAATGAATTATTGATTCGGCACAGTTAATGTAATAATTATTATTATACGCTCCAAGGTATTGATCATTTGTCTCTCCTGGGTTCATTTCAAAATAATGTAATTTTGATTTTAAGCTTTGATAAGTTGATGAATATGCCTTTATTGCAATCCTTAAAGAATATAAAGCCATTCTTGTCAAATATTTTGATGGTCCCGGTATTTGAAATCCATCTTTAATAATCATTTCTATGTTAGACATAGCAATATTAGTTTGATTTTATTTTTTCTCATAATTGATTTGTTATATAATAAACATTATCAATTATCTCCCTCTGGCGGCATAATCATCTTTACATAATTAAGTGGTTGTGAAAGTACTTGGACTCCGTCGCTTTTTCCGGACTAAAAATATTTTTCCAGAAATCATAGTTGCGTTTTCCTGAAAATATTGTGGCAGCCATCGTTCTGTCTTTCCAAACGGGTAATATTGTTAAGTTTTTTAGGAAATTTCTAAGGTTCGTCCAAAGTTGATCATCAAATTTTATTTGGAATAGTGCGTTTTGATTGAATTTTTTACCTGTGTTTCCAAAATAATTTATTATGACATGTTTTAAATAATCTATCCAGTTATATATTATTTCTTCTTTGCTGATTCTGTAAGCAATTAAATGTTCGTCGGTTATATCTGTATCTTTTCCTTCAACAATCTTATTCTCAATTTTTCCGACACCGAGTTCGGGTGAATATTTGTTGATATATAATTCCTCGGCTATAATATTCATCAAATTAATAATTTGTGTGATTTCCAGTTCTCTTGGATTTAATCCTTCGTCAGATTTGTAGTTTATAGGTATATTTAATAAATTCTTGCTGTCAATGAATATTGATAAAAAAGATTTGTCTAAAGCGCTGTAGGAAATAGGGAGTTCTTTTGATTTGCCGCCCCGGTCAATAAAATTTTTTAATTTGTTATCAGGACTGTCTGTTATTGAATATTTAATGCTGTCAATAATATATTTCTTGATATTTGATCTTTCTCCTTTGAAATAATCGGTAAATTTTTGCTCCGAAAATGAAAAATCATCTATTTCAAGATTGTGATCAATTTGATATTGCTTGATTTTCTCGTGATATAAAGTATTACTTAATTGTCTCATAATGGATTTATCGAATGCTATCTGCCTTAAAGGTCCTCCGGCATTTTTATTCGTTTCAGTTAACCTCTCAACATCGGGCTCAATAAATACCCTTAAGAGTAATTTCTTAACACCCAGTAAAATTTGGGCAATTGCTTTGTGCTGTCCGTCGAATACGCGAATTTTATTATCTTGAATCCGCGCAAGTGTTAAATGCAATTGAGGATTCCCTTTGTTGAACTCTTTTATTAATCCGCTTATGCTGTTATTAATGCCTCTTGGATTTATAAATTCATCATGATATATATATTCGATTGGAACCTCAATAAAACAAGTCTTTTCTTTTGATAATCGGTCTTTAAATATTTTAGATGTGTATATCGCATTATCACCGGCTTCAGATAAACTGAACTTGATGTTTCCGTTTTCTTCGATAAAGTTGAAATCAAATTTGGAACCGCCTTGATTTATCAAAATATGTTTTAAAGAAGCAGATTTATTTTCGGCATTGTAGGTATCATCTTGTATTTTCTTTATTCTAAATAATAATCTGGCTATCCTTAAATCTGCATCAAGTTTTGATTTATTGCAGTTTTCATGTGTTAATGCAAAGTTATCTTCGCTGTCTTTTCCTTTGTTGGCTAATGGTATAATATGATCGATGTTAGTAGTTTGTAAAACCAAATCGATTTCTTCTAAACATATATAACATTTATGGTCCTGAATACTAAATAGTTTATTCGTTAAGTTATCATATTCTTGCGGGCTTAATGAGGATAGATATTTTGATGACATAATATTTTTATGTTAGATTTAGGATACGATTAATTTGTAAAGATAGTAATTCTTAATCCCAATTTATATTATTCCTTATTTAAATTTAACTCATAAATAATTACAGGTTTAATATTTAATTTGTGTATCATCTTATGACATTTCTCATTGGTTCCTATGTTTATGAATGGTAAGTTATAAAAATTTAACAATGTGCCGCTTTTTCCCGCACGCTTATAAGAGCATTATAAATCCCTCGCATGGCAAAACTCCGCCGCAAGAACAGTGCCTGCCGTTTGCCGTGCTCGCTCAATAAGCACCAACTTCGTGGACAGTTCCTTTATTGTGTGCGGCGGCGTCAGCGGGTTATCCTGTGTTCTGCCGTGTCTTGGTCTTATCGCCGTTTCCGCTGCGCCGCACTTTCAAGAGCATTATCAAAAGCCGTAAGCAAGGGTCTTTCCGCCTGCTTTGATGCTTCTCTCCGTTCCCGCTCCGCTTTTGTCACGGTTTTTGCCGGCAAATAGAACAGTAATAGTGCCGACTGCAAAAACAACATGCCAAAAGCTACGCTCTCACTACGAGAACCAACAAAGCAGTTACAATATGTAACCGTCTGTTTAGGTTTGTTTTGGTTTCGAAGCAAAAGCAGAACTGGAAGAACATCAGTACTGCTTTTACTTCGAATCTATTTATTGCCTGCCTGTCTGCGCCAGGCAGACGGCGCAACTTCAGGAAGAACAGACTTTCAGGAAGAGCACGAAAACAAAAGAACTGCGCCGCTTCGTCTATCGCTCGTCTTCGCTTTACTCGTTCATTTGTTTTCGCAAAGATTGTTCCGGTTTCGTGATATTGCTGAAATGCTGTCCTCGTTCCGCTGGGTTTCGCTTCGCTGCGGAGCATATCAGCAACGTCACAAGTTTAAAAGCATTTTCGCGGTACTCACTTCGTGCAGATTTGTTTATTGTGTTCGGCGGTGCAAACGGAATTGTGTTTTGTTCTCGTGGATAGTCTTTGCGCCTGCCTGCGGTCTACCTGGCGCAGACAGGCAGGCAGGCCGTTTTCTCTCGCCTCTCTTCAAGAGTTCCCCTGCTTTTGCGCGGTCTTTTGCAGTTCAAGTCAAAATGATTCCAGTGGATTATCTTAAAGCAATCGAATTAGACCCGTCTTTGTCATGGGCATATTCCAATGCCGGCTATGCGTATCTGAGATTGCATGACTATGATAATGCAATAATTTATTTTGAGAAAAGCCTGATGAATCCGATGCATAAGTATGATATTTATCTCGGTCTCGCGCTGACGTATCTCAACAAAGGTGATAACCGGCAGGCGATCAAATATCTCTCTGAAGCAGAAATAGACGAGCCTCTGCTATCTTCAGGCATGGAAGGTATCAGAACGCTCGAAGAGAGCGGTATGGTTTACATCGCCGAAGACAAAGAGGATCTCAAAATTCTTTTCGGCTTAAAATGTGATGTAGAAACGAAAAAACCATAGCGTCTTCTTCGCATCATGCTCGCTTATCTGATTTCTAAGTTATATATCGTATCCCTCAAGTGTCAGTAAATGACACCTGGGCAATTTGTTATATGACTGCTGAAAACACTTAATTAAGCTTTAGTATGAACTATTATATTGCAATAAACACCGAATAACGGTATCTTATGCATAAAATCAATCTTAATATGGAAGATTTATTCGAAAACAAAAATTTAAGCAGTTGGGTTGATAAGTTGCTATCATACGGGAAGAACTCTTTTTCGGTTGATGATGTCAGAAAGGAATTTCCGGCTCAATCCCGGGTTGCTGTAAGAAGTTCATTAAACAGGCTGACGGTTAAAAATAAAATTATTTCTGTTTATAAGAGTTTTTATTTAATTATTCCGCCGCAATATTATTCGAAAGGAATTCTGCCTCCGGCTTTGTTTATTGATAAATTGATGAACTATGTCGGGAAACCGTATTATGTGGGTTTACTCAGTTCTGCTTCGTTATATGGTGCATCGCATCAGCAGCCGCAGGAGTATTTTGTTATAACAGACTTTCCCGCAATGAGGCCTACAATAAAAAAAGGAATTATCATAAATTATATAAGCCGGAGAATTATTCCGGAATTTTTATTGGAAACAAGAAAAACAGACAGCGGATACATCAAAGTCTCATCACCCGTACTGACAGCGCTTGATTTAATTCAATTTGAAAAAAGAATCGGTGGGTTGAATCGCGCGTCTGCCGTGATAAGCGAATTAGCAGATGAAATTAAACCGGCAAATCTCAATGATGATTTATTAAAAGCGTCACAGGTTAAATCAATTCAAAGATTAGGCTATATTTTCGAAAATGTAATTATGAGAAAAGAATTGGCTGATGTCTTATATGAGCAATGCTTAAAATCTAAAATAGTGTTTTATAGGACGGCATTAAAAAATTCTGCCCGCTTAAAGGGATATAAGTTTGATAGAAAATGGAAAATTATTGTTAACGTCAAAATTGAAACTGAATTATGATTCCTGTTGAATGTACATTCCCGATATTATTAAATGTTACAAAAAATACATCTCGTTTTCAGTAAAACACCCTCCGTCTCAGAAGCAATTCGTAAAAAATCTTGAGAATAAATTAAAGGACACCGAGTTTACAGGTGATATTAAAGCTTTGTTAAATCCGGCAGAATATTTTGATTTTCAGGAAGCTTTTGAGTCAGTTAATTCTAACATACTAAATAGGATTTAATGTCTTGCGTGAATTCCGCAATATATCCCTCTACCCGTTTTATGATTCGGCTTATGCTTTCCACGGCTCATGTTACTGCCTGCAGGGCGACAAGGAGAACGGTAAATTAAACTGAGAGAAATTCTCCGAAATCGGTTACTTGAAGAAGTCCGGCTCCGGTTAATGTACTGTAATTTCCCTTTTGATTAGTGAATTATATATCGTATTCCCCAGGTGTCAATAAATGACATTTGCATAATACTATATTTCGGCAGTATTCTGGATTTGCTGCCAATTCATAGATTTACTATTTATCCTTCGTGGACGGGTTTATATTATGTGCGGCGGAGGAAACGTAATCCCGTGTGTTCTGTCGTAGTTATTTCCAAACGCCTACCTGCTGCAGGCATGCCGTTTCCTCAACGCCTCACTTCAAGAGCGCCCCGCTTAAGCTGAGAATTATATCGAGCACTTCGCCTGTTTATTTAATCGCTGAAACAATCTCTTAGTTTAGCGGCAATCGCTCGAAGAAAACAAATCGTTTATAATTGTTTAGTAATATTTGATATAAGCCGCAATTTTAAAAACCAAGTTTCCTTTTGGGCTTATCCGGAGGTGTGTTAAATATTAGGCTTAATTTTATTGAGAATACTTTTCATCAATATTGCATATTGAGGTAAAAGTTTAAAAAGTGTGCCGGCAATTTCTTCGTGATATGTATGTGAAGTTAAATTTCTGTCATCAATCATTTCCAAAGCAAGTTTTACCGTATCATCATCCATCAAATTTACTTTTTTTGCCTCACGCATACATGCTTTTGGTGATGCACACATAATGCCTTCGTATTCCTTGAGATAGGATTGAAGACATTTCCACACCGCTTCAGTCGTGTATTCAAATCGTTGAATAGATGCATCCTGAACAAAAGTAGAATATTCAGTGTTTAATGCTTCTTCCAGTGTCGATAATGCTTTTACAGCATTCTCATATTTTTCTGTAAATAATTTCATCTTCATCTCCGCCACCACAACGCATCGGTTAATGCTATTTTTTTAAATCGTTCGGATACATTGGAAAAGTCAACCAAATCTATGGTATAAGGTATTGTTAGTTCCTCCAGTTTTTCCCGCAGTATTGACAATTTCCACTTTTTCATCTTTCCTTTGGGAATAACGGCAATATCAATATCTGAAATATTTGTATTCGTACCGGCAGCAAAAGACCCAAATAGTGCTATCTCTGCATCTTCTTCTGCCAGTTCATCCAGAATAAATTTCTTCACTATATTGAGATATTGCTGTGACATTGTATCTATAAATTATTTTTATTTATTAATTAATCTTATCAAAACATTGAAAAAATATACTTTTATTCTATTAGGAAATATAAAGAAATTATTAGTGTTTTTCAACGGAAAGAAATTGTTAATTTGGAATTCCTGTGTAATTTCTTCTATCCCTTATTCGTTTTCATCTGTGTATATTTTCTGTAATTAAATAATATTTTTTATAGATGCTTTTATATTGCTGTCTGCTATAACAGAATACCTCAAAATGCTTAATAAAAAATCTTAAATTACAGAATAATGGCAAAACCCTGGGAAAAAATAAAAATTAAGACTGACACCGGAGAGGAAAAAGATGCTTCCGCTCCTCTGATTATCTCAGCTTCCCGCCCTACGGATATCCCGGCGTTCTATTCAAAGTGGTTTATGGAGCGTCTTCGCAGGGGTTATCTTGCGTGGACTAACCCTTTCAATCGCGAAAAGCAATATGTGTCATTTGAGAATACACGGCTTATTGTATTCTGGACAAAAAATCCTAAACTTATGATGAAATATCTGAAACAGCTGGATGACACGGGAATAAACTATTATTTCCAGTACACTCTCAACGACTATGATATTGAGAACTTCGAACCCAATGTACCTCCGCTCAGCAGAAGATTATATTCTTTTCAGGAATTATCCGATTTGATAGGGAAAGACAAAGTAATATGGAGATTTGACCCATTGATTCTTACAGATACGATTGATACGTCTGAACTGATAAAAAGGATTGAAAGGATAGGGGATGAAGTATATCAATACACCTCAAAACTCGTTTTCAGTTATGCGGATATTAACATATACAAAAAAGTTACGAATAATCTTCGCCGCAAAAATGTGTCTTATTCGGAATTCTCACACGATAAGATGTTTGAATTCGCGGAGAAGTTATCGGTTCTGAATAAGAAGTGGAATCTTGAACTTGCGACCTGCTGTGAGGAAATCGGACTTGAGCAGTTAGGCATTAAGCATAATAAATGCATCGATGACGAATTGATAATTAAGCTATTCCGTGATGATAAAGTCCTGATGGATTTTCTCGGCTATCGTGAGCCGGAACAGGAGAGTTTATTCGATGATGCCGGCAGTGTAAAAACTCCAAACCTTAAAGATAAAGGCCAGAGAAAAATCTGCGGTTGTATCATGAGCAAGGATGTCGGTGAATATGATACCTGCAGCCACTTATGTGTCTATTGTTACGCAAATACTTCTGAAAAAGCTGTGATGGAAAAAGCAAGAAAACATAATTACATGAACGAGGGAATAAGCTAATACTATTTTTAACAAATGAAAATAAAGTGATATACGAAAATATATTTTGACTGAAGATAAAAAAGACCGGGCACTTGAATGTCTTAGCGTGGCTAATGACTTTGTTGAATTCAAAAAATACGGCGATGCAATCTGTTATTATTCAAAAGCCATAATCCTTGATTCTCAACGAAAAGGCATTTTGCGGTAGAGGCATGTCTTATTATTATTTGAATAAGTTTAATGAAGCTATTGCTGACTTGTCGGAATCAATAAGACTGGGCACTTTAATACCCGGTGCTTATCATTACAGGGGAATGTCGTTTAAAATGCTTGGTAAATACGGTGAGGCTTTGCCTGATCTGTCAAAAGCGATAGAATTAAATCCGTATCTGAAAGGGCTTTACTTCGGCAGGGGCGAGATTCATGACCTTCTGGGGAAATATGAGGAGGGTATAAAAGATTTCACGGAAGAAATAAGATTAAGTCCTGATTTTGGCGGTGCGTATTATATGCGCGGACTTTTACAGTTCAAATTGAAAGGATTCCGTGAGGCAGTGGATGATTATCTTAAGGCAATCGAATTAAACCCGTCATTGTCATGGGCGTATTCCAATGCCGGTTACGCGTATCTGAGATTGCATGATTATGATAATGCTATAATTTGTTTTGAGAAATGCCTGTTGAATCCGAAGCATAAGTATGACATTTATCTCGGCCTCGCGCTGACATATCTCAGCAAAGGTGATAACCGGCAGGCACTTAAATATCTCTCCGAAGCCATAAAAGACGAGCCTCTGCTTGCCTCAGGTATGGTAGGAATCAGCAAGCTCGAAGAGCGTGGAATGGTTTACATTGCCGAAGATAAAGCGGATCTCAAAACCCTTTTCGGCTTAAAATGTAATGTAGAAACGAAAAAACCATAGCGTCTTCTTCGCATCCTGCTCGCTTATTCGGTTTCTAAGTTCTATATCGTATCCCTCAGGTGTCAATAAATGACACCTGCATAATACTATATTCCGGCAGTATTTTGGGTTTGCTGCCAATTTATAGATTTAGTATGAACTATTATATTGCAATAAGCACCGAATAGCGTCATCTTATGCACAAAATCAAAAATAATATTTTACAGAACAGCATTAAAAAATTCTGCCCGCTTAAAGGGATATGAGTTTGATAGAAAACGGAAAATTATTGTTAACTTCATAATTGAAACTGAATCATGATTCCTGTTGACTGTGCATCCTTAACAAAAGTCTATCAGAACCTGATTGGATTTTTAATAATCATCAGGAAAATGTAAAATTATTACTGTCAAGTATTTCTTCCCCGTTAAATCTATAAGCCGCCAGTTTTCCGCCTTTAGCTACACTGTAATCTAAACAGCAAACGTTATTTCTGAATAACCAGGGCTTTCCTTCCAGCCAGTAATGTCCGAAAAATACGGGCTTTTCTGTCTCTGTATAATAATTCTTATCAAGCACATCTGAAATATCGTCATCAAGACGTTTACTTTTTATATCATCAATATTTGTTACACTTATACTCCTGTATGTTTGTTTCTCAGGATTTTCCCACCATTTTATCCTGATTTCTTTCCTGATAGTCCCGTCTGTATCCGTAAATGTAGCCCCACCGGGTAACTTGAGTTCTTTTCCTTTTAATGTATGGTCAATAATATTGTATAAACCGGGTTTCTCATATACAGATTTGTGAAGTGTATCGTTATCTAATTTGTTGACAGTAAGTTTTTCCTGCAGATTTTGAATGTGATTACTATCCCAGCAGGCATGTACTGCCCTGAATTCATTTGTTTCATAAAACAATGGTAGTGTTTTGAACCATTCGATGTAGCTGTCATATTCTTCTTGTTTGTTATGAAACTGCTTCAGTGTTTCTTTATGCTGAAGTATATTCTTGATTGAATGTTCCCGCAGGTATCCGCCTTCTCTGCTTTTTGTATGAAAGCAGATTGCATTATATTCGTGATTTCCCATTAAGGCAATCGCATTTCCGTTATCAGCCATCTGCTTCACGATTTTAAGCGTCTCTGGAATTTTCGGACCGCGGTCTATGTAATCACCGATGAATAAAACTTTCCTGCGCGGATGACAGAAACCCTTTTCGTTATCGTTGGTATATCCTGATTTTAAAAGGAGTTCTTTTAGTTTATCAGCATGTCCGTGTATATCTCCGATTATGTCTGTCATAATGTATCTACCAGTTTTTAAATGGATTAACAGATAAATTTGAGTTGTAATACTTCACTTCTCCCGTTACCTCTTTATCAATCCAATCTGGTATATCGAATTTCTCGTCTTCGCTGCTCAATTCCAGTTCGGCAATTATCAAACCGAGATTGTCATCCAGAAATTCGTCAACTTCCCATTTCCTATTATCATAAAAGATATCGTATCTTATTTTCGTAATCTCTGACTCAGAAAATTCATCCAGCAAATCATTCGCATCCGGCAATGGAATTTCATATTCATATTCTAATCTCTTAATCCCGCTCATTAACCCCTTAATAGTAAGGAAAGCATTATCACCGGATACTCGGATTCTTATATTTTTCCGTGGGTCTGTTAAAATGTACCCCTGCCGTATAATTTTCCCTTCTTGTTTTTCAGCCTTACTCCACTTATCCTTATGAACTAAGAACTTTCTTTCAATCTCATATTTCATGGTTGCTCCGGTGTTCTTTACAATAAAATAGCTCTTTTCGACTTAAAAATAATATCATTTAATGATACTAAATTTATACTTATAGTATTTATATTTGTCATTACAATCTTAAAACAAAGGAGGATAAAATGGATATAAAGATTTTAGATTTTCAGAATTCAGGCTCACTCTCGGTTCTTCAGTTTGAAATGGAAGGGAAAGATTCGTTCGATTACATCACGTTCTCAAAGGCTTTGCTTTCTAAAGAGATTGAGGTAAGCGAAGTAAGTGAATCCGGAAGCGTTAATAATTTATTTATCATTAATCACTCGAAGAAATTCGTTTTCTTCATGGACGGGGATATTCTCGCCGGCGCGAAACAAAACCGCGTCCTGAACACTTCCGTATTGCTCTACCCGGAATCAAAGACAAACGTTCCCGTAAGTTGCGTAGAATCCGGAAGGTGGCGCTATACTTCACCTAAATTCACTGACTCGGACTATGTGGCACCTGCTTTCATACGGCAATCCAAAGCTGCATCAGTAAGTCAAAATGTTTCAAGGTCCGGTTTGTTTGCTTCTGACCAGAGCAAAGTATGGGATGATGTGGATAAGGCTATGGCTTTCAGCAAAGTGAATTCGGAATCGCGTAATCTTTCCGATATTGTTTATGAAAGGAGAAGGGATTTTGAATCCCGTACTGCCGATTTCATATGCAATGATAATTCAAACGGATTTGTGCTCTTCAATAAAAACCGGATACTGAGCCTTGACGTATTTAACCGCTCAGATGTTTTTAAGGAGTATTTTCCTAAAATCCTGAAAGGCGCCATAATGGAGTTAAATCCTGAGGAAAAAGCAAAAGAATCCTTTAACCGCGAACAGGCTTCGGATACTCTGAATGTTCTGCTTGAGAATATTAAGCAAATGAAACAGGACCTGCACAAGTCAGTCGGTGCAGGAAATGAAAAGCGTTTCGGCGACAATAGATTTACCGGATTTGTATTTTTAATAGATTCTCCGGGGAAATAAATATTGAAGACAAAACTGACATCAAAACCCATTTCGGTTTAAAATGAATTATAGTAACCTTATAATTTATTGAAATAACATGTATATAAATGCATTATATACTAAATGACTTTCTTGCTTAGCAATCAGTAATACTAATTGACTTTGCTACTTTGTATTTAGTATTGATTAAAGATTGGTGAATTTATCAAAAATGTAATCTATCCGTCATCCTGAAATAAATGACCCGGATGGTACCACAGGACAAGGTTCTTCTTTCTTTTGATATTCTCAACGGCATACAAAGGATAAAAGCGATTTATGCTTTTTATCCGACTTCTGCTATGCCGGAAGAAACATTATTTAAAAGATGCAAACCACTCTAACGCTTCCTGTATGGCAGGAACGAACCCGTTTGCGTGGTCAGGATTAGCGCCAAGAATAATTTCTTTTACATTCCCCCCGGACTCTTTCATTTTAATAAAAGCATTTTTATCAATAGAATAGTTTACAACTTCATCCCCCATCGAATATACAATTATTGCGGGACTTTTCGGAGTCCAGTTATAAACCTCATTTTCTTTTAACTTTTCAACAAACCGATGTTTTCCTTCTTTTACCGATGAAACAAATTCCGGCTGAAAGATATCTTTCGGAGGTGCCTTCAGTGTATTGATAACTTCTTCTTCCGGGTGCCCGTAGTCTAGTAGTTCGGGAACCAGCTTATCATAAGGACTTTTAAAGAATTCTGAATACGAATCCCCGATGCCGTAAATATCATAAAAAGTTTTAACCATAAGCGAAGTTACGGCGGAAGAAATCGCTACAGGGTTATCGTAATGATTTAACCAGAGTTGATGTATATCGAAAGGGGCAGCCATAATAGCAGCGGCGGTAATATTGAATTCTATTTCACGGGAATTTTCAAGTAATCTTTGCAGAGAGGCAGTAACGTGTCCTCCCTGTGAATATCCCGCAAGAAACAGACGTCCGTTGTATTTTACATTTTTCATTTTAAGAATATCCATTGACGCAATAAGCATGTCGCGCGATGCCGTGCCTTCTGTTTCCGCATGGAAATAAGGGTGCGGTGATTTTCCTTCTTTTCCCAACCCGATATAATCCGCCATAACAACTATATAACCTGATTTTACGGCTAATTCATACAAAACCTGTGCTTCCGGGCAGGACTCGAAATAAGTGGGTGCAACATTTCTGCTGAAGAGAGTTCCGTGCTGACAGGAAAGAACAGGAAACGGACCTTCGCCTGCCGGAACCATAATGATACCCGATGCATTTATTTGCTTTCCGTCAGTCCCGGCAGTCTGATATGTTATATCATAGATTTTAGAACTGTCAGAAACTATTCCAAACTCGCAGACAGAAATCGCGGGAAGAGACATAAAAACAAATAAAAACAAAACGATGATTTTGTGTTTTTTCTTCATATATTAAATATTTTAATGAACAGAGCAATAAAAAATATTATCCTGCCAGCATCATTTTTTTTGATTCCGTATAATTATCTGTTAGTCTTTGGGATTATTCATTTAAGGGAAATTAGTAATTTATGAAAAACAAAAAAATGATTAAAAAATTTCATGAGCCGGCTAACAATACCGGTTCTCCTGTTACTGAAAGGTCATTTTTAATAAATTCAATTATTTTTTATTTTATTTCGTGTATTGACAATATCATCTTTTGTCAGTACATTTGTACTGTAAGTCTTAATGTTCCTTTTCCGGACAAGCACGGCTGATTGGGACTAATTAAGACTTTCAAAAATACCCGAAACGAAGGGGATTACAGCTGAGTTAAATCAGATGTGCGGTAAAGCCAGATTGTGCATTATACCGCGGTTTCTTCAGGAAGGTTTGAAGTATCGTCTTCCGGATTTGTATTCCGGCCAGGCTGACGTTTCAGGCCTTCTTCTTTTAATGAAACGGAATCACGATTCCTGTTTTTAGAGTTTTATTTTCAGTTTAACGAGATCTTTATTGTTTTCGCTTTTTATTTCTAAAGTGTAATTATTATTCCCAAACAGTAAATCGAGACGCCGTTCGATGGATTTTAAACTAAAGCCGCTCCCTGATTTTTCCTTTTCAGTATTTTCTTTTGCGTAGTTCGTTACTTCGAATGATAAATTATTATCCATGACTTTAAGAGCAATTATAATTCCGGGTGTCCGTGCGGATAAATCCCCGTAAGTAAAAACATTTTCTATAAAAGGCATAAATATCAGGGGAGGAACCAATAATCCGGTTGTATTTCCCGTAACTTCAAAATTTATGAAATCAGAGTTGTATCTGACACCCTGCAGATTCAGATAATTATTGATGTAGTCTATCTCATCATCAAGCAGGACTTTATCGGCAGATGTTTCGTAAAGCATATAACTCATTATTTCTGAAAGGTTTTCAATGCTGTGGATTGCTTTTTCTGGCTGAAACTCAATCAGAGACCTGATGTTAGTCAAAGTATTAAAAAGAAACTGAGGATTAATCTGAGACCTGAGTAATGCAAGTTC
>JAPLFI010000099.1 GCA_026390755.1 Ignavibacteriota bacterium | reverse complement strand
TGGAATTCTAATTGGGGTGAAGTTGTTATTTGCCGGTATGGTAATGTTAATGGCGGGTAAACTTGTCACCGATACAAAATAGTACAGACTGTTTACTTTTGTACAGGTGTTATAACAGACTAAAAAAGGCTTTACATATATAAACGGTTTTGAGTAAATTCAATTTACTGAATCAAATAGGTAGTCAGTTATGGATTTGATAACGCCAATATTTGAGTTTTACTACGTCTTTACCTGTGAGGACTTGGTTATTAATTGCTCCTCTGCAAATCTCATAATCATAAAGAAACAAAATATTATAAATAGTATTTAACCACACTTATGAAAAAGTCAATTATTTCATTCGTTTTTTTTCTTTTCGTACATTATTCATTGAATATTGAATATTGCTCTGCACAGTGGGTGCAGATAAATGAACTTCCGGGGATAATAAGTTCCTTAACCGTTAGCGGAAATAATATTTTTGCGGGAACAGGAAATAATTATAATTCCCTTGATGGTGTTTATCTCTCTACGAATAACGGAGCTAATTGGACTGAAACTGCTTTGACTAAATGGACTATCGCTCTAACTTCCATAAATTCTATTATTTTCGCCTCCGCAGGTGACAGTAACGGTGATTATATGTATCGCTCAACGAATAATGGTTCGAGCTGGACTCACATTGGTATAGATTATCAATCTATTCGTTGTTTAGCAGTCAACGGAAATAATATTTATGCAGGATCTTATGACGGCGGCATTTATCTATCCACAAATTACGGAACAAATTGGAATATGTTTGCATTGGCTAGCATGGCTATTGGGTCCATTTCAATCAGCGGAAATAATATTGTTGCCGGCACAGGAGGATGGGGGGTCTATCTCTCAACGAATTACGGCATGAATTGGACTCAAGCCGGTTTGAATAATTTTTGGATTGGTGCTACCGTTAATAATGGAAATAAGATTATTGCTTCAGGGAATGATAGCAATAGTCAGGGTACCTATATGTCTACGAATAACGGCTTGACTTGGGCGCGTACTCTTGGTTATTTATCTTATTGTTTTGCGCTTAGTGGAACGTATGTTTTTGCGGGGACAGAAAATGGTGTTTATCTATCAACTGATTATGGTCTAAACTGGATACAAAAAAATCAGGGGTTCATTAATGTTTATCCTCCATCAGTTCATGCATTATTAATCGCAAACAATTACATTTTTGCAGGAAGTGGTTCGTCCGTTTGGCGCCGCCCTTATATTGATATCATCAATGTACAGAATATCAGCACGGAAACACCGGCGGGATTTTCATTACAGCAAAACTATCCGAATCCGTTTAATCCTGTGACGAGGATACGGTATGATTTGCCGAGTGCGGGGGTTGTGAGGCTGGCGGTGTATGACGTTATGGGGCGGGAGGTTGAAACGCTGGTGAATGAGAGGCAGGCGGCGGGGAGTTATGAGGCGACGTTTGACGGGAGCAGGTTTGCGAGCGGAGTGTATTTTTACAGGTTAACGGAGGGGTTCGGGGAGACAAAACGGATGACATTAATCAAATAATTTATTTATATGATTATGAAAAAAATAATTTTCAAATTACTTATCCTCACTTCTGTTTTTACTATTCTTAATTCTTCATTCTTAACT
Organism: Ignavibacteriota bacterium; assembly: GCA_026390755.1. Taxonomy (GTDB): domain Bacteria; phylum Bacteroidota; class Ignavibacteria; order Tepidaquicellales; family Tepidaquicellaceae; genus JAPLFI01. Next base: position 1,366 of record JAPLFI010000099.1, on the reverse strand, counting down.
GATTGCTTTGCGCAGTCCGGATGGTTTTATCAGCCGTTGCCTGTATCTGGACAGATACGGGATTTCAGGTTTATTGACGAGAATATCGGGTTGGTAGCTATGACAGGCCCGCTATATCTTCTAAGGACAACGAACGGAGGTTATAACTGGCAAACAGTACTATCTGGCCAATACATTTCTCAGTTTGATATTATCGATAATATATGCGTTTATGCCAGAGGTGGAAATTCTAATGCTTACGGTATGATATATCGATCTTATGATTGCGGCGCTACATGGGACAGTTTACTCGTTGCAAATTCATGGACGGTGAACGGCATATCATTCGTGAACCGTGATACGGGCTGGGTGGGCGGTTCGGCAGGCGGATTGCCTTTTCTCTGGCGGACAACAAACAGAGGAGTTAACTGGACTGTCCAGTCTGATAATACGGGAAGGGGAAAGGTTTTCTTCCTCAAGAACAAAGTGAACGGAGAATATATTGGCTGGTCGCAGGATGATGAAGTAATCTGGAAGACAACGAACAGCGGTCTAATTTGGTTTCAAATTTCTAATATAGGACTTTCCAGTCAATTATATTTCATTGATGAAAATACAGGGTTTGCGGCTACCAATAATAGCATGAAAAAAACAACAAACGGAGGACTGAACTGGGAGACTTATTACATGCCAACCGCATACAATATTTTTGAAAATTATATAAGTACTTTTAAGATCATTAATAAAGATACTATTTATGGAGTTGGCGCTACGCGATATTGGACAAATCCCCTGAGAACCAGAGGTATTGTTTGGGTTTCAACTAACGGTGGTGTAAACTGGGGATTCCAACAGCCTGATACAGCATTTCAACGAAGCAAGTATAACGGTATTGATTTTATAAATAAAGACACTGGATTCTGTGATTTTATACGTACAAACGGCGGCGGCGGACCGATTATATTCACGGAAATAAATACAAATATTACCGAAATGCCAGGTGTATTCAGGCTCGAACAAAACTATCCGAACCCTTTCAATTCATCAACAAGAATAGACTTCTCTGTTTCTGTACCGTCATCCGTTACGATAATAGTGTCCGATATAACAGGCAAAGATATTTTAAGGATATTTGACAACGAGCATTTCAATGCAGGCAACTACTATGCGGCAATTGATATAAGTAAAATGAATTTAGCCTCGGGCGTTTACATGTACAGAATGATTGTAACGGACGCAAAGCAAAATAATGTATTCCTCAAATCCCGTAAATTTGTTTATATGAAGTGAGTTCAAAAAGTTAATAGAACCTTACGGTTTTATTTCAATGCTGTAAATTAATTCATTATTATTTAAATTAAATTTATGGAACAATATACGGATAAAC
>JAPLFI010000068.1 GCA_026390755.1 Ignavibacteriota bacterium | reverse complement strand
CGGGGCTGGGTTTGATTATCTGTAAGGACTTGATAGAAAAACACGGGGGAAAATTGCGTGTTGAGAGCGAGGAAGGAAAAGGGAGCACGTTCTATTTTACGCTTCCGGAAAGAAAGTGTGAAGTGTTAAGTGTTAAGTGTTAAGTGTGATCCCGAAACAAGTTCGGGATGACAAAAAAATAGTGTTAAGCAGTTTCAAAATAAATAATTTGAGTACGATGGAAAAAGATAACAAGACAGAAGCGGCAATACTTCGGAAAAAGGCAGAAGACTTGCTGAAATTGGAACCGTCAGAAACAGATTCAAAATTTTCTCATGCCGAAATGCGGGAACTTATCCGCGAGTTTGCAGTGTGCCAAATCGGATTGGAATCAGAAAACAAAGAACTCCTGCTGGCAAAAGAGCAGGCGGAAACTGAAAGGGAAAGAACTTACCGTGAAATTTTTGACGCGTCAAATGATACGCTCTTTGTACAAGACATTGTAACCGGAGCGATACTGGATGTGAATAAAACAGGACTGAAAATGTACGGTTATTCTGATAAACAGGAACTTCTAAAGTGCAGTATAGAAAACATCAGTGCTTCAGAGGAAGGATATAATGAAGAAAAAATAAAGGAAATGAATCAAAAGGCAATTGATTCAGATTATAATTTATTTGAATGGCGCGCTAAAAAGAAAGACGGTAATGTTTTTTGGGTGCAGGTGTCCCTGAAAAAAGTTAAAATCGGCGGTAAAAACAGAATCCTGACTTCGGTTCATGATATCACAGAACAGAAGAGCGCGGAAGGAATATTGCAGGATATTATTGAAAAAAATCCGATGTCAATACAAATTGTGGATACGGAGGGTTTTACACTTAAAGTAAATCCCGCACATACTGCGCTCTTTGGCTCTGTCCCTCCTCCGGACTTTTCAATTTTTAATGATTTTCAATTAAAACAACAGGGCTTCGGAGAGTTAATTGAGCGTATCAAAAACGGTGAGATTGTTCACTTTCCTGATGCATATTACAATGCCCACGACCTTAATCCCGAATTACCGGATGTCCCTGTTTGGATACTGACGGTTGTTTTTCCGTTATTTGACAACTACGGGAAACCGGAAAGATTTGTTTTTATGCATAAGAACATCACCGACCGCAAACTGGGGGAACAGGAATTAATAATCGCTAAAGAACACGCCGAAGAATGTGACCGTCTGAAATCGGCTTTCCTTGCCAATATGAGCCATGAAATCCGTACTCCCATGAACGGCATTCTTGGGTTTACCGATTTGCTTAAAGGACATAATCTTACGGGCGAGGAGCAGAATAAGTACATCGGCATTATTGAGAAAAGCGGCGCCCGTCTGCTGAATATTATCAACGATATTATTGATATTTCTAAAATCGAATCGGGACAAATGGAGGTTTCTATTACGGAAACAAATATCAACGGGCAAATCGAATACATTTATGCATTCTTCAAATCTGAAGCCGAAGCTAAGGGTATGCAGATAAATTTTCAAAACACTCTGCCGTTAAATGAAGCCTTCATTAAAACAGACCGCGAAAAATTTTATTCCATCCTTACTAACCTTGTTAAAAATGCAATTAAATACACTATGTCCGGCACGGTAGAATTTGGATATAATTTAAAAAACAATTATCTCGAGTTTTTTGTAAAAGATACGGGTATCGGAATTGCTAAAGACAGACTGAAAGCAATTTTTGAACGTTTCGTACAGGCTGATATTGCCGATAGACAAGCTTTACAGGGATCCGGACTGGGCTTGGCGATTGCAAAAGCATATATCGAAATGCTCGGAGGGACAATATGGGTGGAAAGCGAGGAAGGAATAGGGAGTATGTTTTATTTCACGATTCCTTATATACCATCCCGTCAGGTACATTGAAATCCTGAGCACTTTTTAGAAAAGAAAAAGTCCCGGCAATATTTCAACTTATTAAAAATCAAAATATATGATAGAAACAATTAAACAAGCATTTAAAGTATTAGAACACCACTTCGATGGCATCCCGTTTGATGCGATAGAGTTCTTATATAATCATGAACCGTGTGATGAAATAATTGACCGAGCAATTTTTCATCTGAGTAATGCGTATGATGAAAAATTTTATAATGACCCTTATATAACAAATGGTTTATTACCCACCCCTCTCTGGTTTGCTATTGTCGCAGAAAGACATCATAACGAAAGAACAATTGATCCGGTAATAAAACTCTTTACGACAACAGAAGATGACTGGGATTTTTTAAATGAACAGGGAGAATATTTATTGGGACTTTTATCAGAGAAATATCCTGATATTGTTATTCCTAAATGTCTTGATATCATTGAAAAGTTATCGGACGAGAATTCGGATTTGCCGTATTTGTTTTTATTTGACTGCTTATATTTTGCAGATGCCGGGAAATATAAAGATATATTATTGAAAATTTTATCGAAAGATGATTTTACCTGGTTTGGAATGCTTGCAGTCCGTCTTGCATACCTTCAGATTAAAGAGGCAATTCCGATTATTCGAGCAAAGTTAGACAAGCTAAAAATTGAAAGGGAACTATACATTAAAAAAGAAATTTCCGGTGAAGATTTAACTGAAGATGAAAAGGAAATGTTAATTTTTGAAGGAATTACATACGCCGAACTCGAAGAAGCTTTAGAAGAATTAAAAACGGGACAGCTAATAGATCCGAAATTAGAAAAACCATATTATAAAACCCGTTCCGACTGGATGGATCATTATTTGGGGTTCGAAAATTTGTTTGGTGACGACTATTACGATGAGGACGAGGAGGATTATTATGATGACACTGAAGAGTTTGATGACTTTGAGACAATAAAGCCCGTTCTTCAATTATATAAGACCGGCAGAAATGAAAAGTGTCCGTGCGGATCTGGGAAGAAATATAAAAATTGCTGTATTGGGAAAAAGGAATAAGGAAAAGTGTTAAGTGTTAGGCGTTGAGTGTTTGTGTTTGTGTTTTATGCTCCCTGCCTGCAGTAGGCAGGTTAAACCCCGTAGGGGTATCCTATTAATAGCAATCAGTTATTAAAAAACCTCCACCAACATTTTCCGCCGCCGCCGCCAACATTATCCGTCCCCCTAAATCCTTCCCGACGCCGTTTGGAGGGATGTGATTGATATCGTGCTATTAGGAGAGGAAGATTTTTACCTACGCGGCAACTTCCACTGTATCGCTGATGGATACAGGCTTTGGAATCAGCTCGCCATCTTCCAGTAATCCCTGAATATGAAATTGAATTGCTTCCTGAATATTTGTTTTTGTTTCCTTAACGGTTTTACCGGTACTGACGCATCCCGGTAAATCAGGAACGTAAGCACTGAAATTATTTCCGCCTTTTTCAATTATAATTGCGTATTTCATTTTATTTCAATCTTGCTTGTTTAAAAATACTGTTTAAAGTTTTAGGGTGCAAATCATCATTTATCTTTCCCGGAATAGTCACGCGTCCCTTTTTGATGTTATGTTTATATTGCCTGTGACTGCCTTTTGTTTCTTTCAGATACCAGCCGTCATTTGTCAATAATTTTATAACATCTCTTACTTTCATAAATGAAGATATAATGTTTTTTACCAAATTTCAATTTTAAAAATTGGTATTCTTAATTATCACGGCAATTACTTCTTATTAAATGTAAAGCCGGCAAAAAAGTTCTTTCTTTAATTCGTGTAACTCGAGCAAATTTGTGTTAATTCGTGTCAAAAGTTTTTTCGTTCTTATTCTCACTTTCCTATTTCCGTTTTATAAGACTTATTTCAGTTTAAATTCTTCTTTTAATATTTTTATGAATTTATCCCTGTCGGCACAAGCAACAATTGCCGCGAGAATTGTTTTCACTGTGCCGGCATCGGTGTTGAATGTGTCTTCGCTATCCGATGACGGACAAATGATGCTGTCGGTTGGTATGGCGTCAAGGTCGCTTTTATATTCGGCGATTTCTTTCCTGATGAGGTCTTTAAAATCAGAAGTAACTTCCGTCAGCCTGCCTTCCTTAAAGTGCTGTATTCTCGTCGGGAAACGGCTTTCCGAGTAATTCGTAAAAGCATAAGCGAACATGTCATTATACGAAATTATTTCCATCGTGCCGTCTTTATTTACATCTTCTACCAAAATTCCGCTGTTGCCGTAAAATGCCGAGTCGAGTATAAGAAACTTATCGTCTTTCATGATTCCTACGATAAGCGAATAACAGCAATGCGCGCCGCCCGAAAATAAATCTATGAATATATATTTTTTCCCTTCAGGAGTCAGTTTATATTCATTTACATCAATGATGTAATCAAGGAAGGTCATTTTCTGTGTCGTTTTTCCGCCCTTTGAAATTATAAGCTGTGTTGTATATTCGGCGGAGTTGATTTTTGTTCTGAATGTATAATCGCCGATTTTTGTGTTTATACTGTCGTACTGCGCAATGGCACCGCCGGACAGACATAAAATAAATAATAACGATGTTATGATTAGTTTTTTCATTGTGAACTGATAAATTTTATTCTTCCATTTTTTTTATTGCTTTGTATAGTGTGATTTTTTTTTCGTTCTCTTCCTTTGTATATGTATAAATGCTTTTCATGTCCATGTATGCCATAAGTGCCTCGAGCTTTCGTCCCTCCCTGACGGCAATCATTCCGAGATAAAAATGAAGGTCAAGGTAACCCGTATAATATGAGCTTTCTTCCGTCATTGATTTCTCGAAAGCGTCGCCGAGATATTTTTTTGCCTGTGCGTAGTTATTATTTTCATAATAAAGCCTGCCGAGCGACATATATGCCTGAACATAGTTTGGGTCTTTTTTAATTATTTTTTTATAGTACGTTTCGGCTTTGCCGTATTCTTTCTGTGTATGGTAAATATTCGCAATCTGATACCTGATAATCATGTCGTTGGTGTCGAGCTGTTGCATCTTTTCGTAGAACATCAATGCCTTCTTGTAATCTTTCGAAGTGGAATAAGCCGCGGCAAGAGAAGAGGAGAGTGTGTTAAGAAGACTGTCCGAATTGAATCTTTCGCGTATGGATTTATAGAGGTCTTCGGCTTTGCTGAAATTCTCGACGTAAACATATAAATCCATCATGTTCTGGTAAATATAGAAAGAGTCGGGCTTGAGGGCTATGCATGTGTTGTAATACTGCTCGGCTTTCAGGAAATTAATTTTATTCAGAGAGTCCTGCTTGACGGCAAATGTGTCCGGAACCTTCATTGTGTCAAGCTGTTTTGTATAAAACCAGTTTGTGTAAATCTTAGTCCTGAAATTTTCGGCAAGACGCATATTCATATTGAACAGGTTTGCCTGCTTCTTGCTGATAAATTCTTCGTTGTTTTCTATAGACGCTAAGTCAATTGAATTTCTGAGTTTCGTGAAACTGTTTATCGCTATGGCGAAATTCAGGTTGCCGTAGAATCCGTAAGAATAAGTTGTTATACCGATTACTTCGCCTTTGCTGTTGAAAAGCGCTCCTCCGCTGTTGCCGGGCGATATTGCCGCAGTAATTTGTATGACTTTATCGAATGTACGCTCAAGCGGCGCGTATGTCTGAGGGTCATTGAAACTGACTTTTTCGTTTTCGCGGAGTGCTGCGATTATACCCTCCGAGATTGTATATTCGAATCCGAGCGGACTGCCGATGGCGAAAACACTCTGCCCCGTCCGCACTCCGTCGGAATTGGCAAATTTAACCGCCGGGAAAACATGCTCTTCTTCAGGTTCTTTCTGCGTTATAATTTTCAGCAGTGCGATATCGTTTTTCTCGTCAACATATATTAATTCTGCATTGTAAAAAGACCCGTCGCTGGTTTTTATCATCAGACTGTCGAGTCCGTCAATTACATGATAGTTTGTCCCGACGAATCCACGGCTGTCGAAAATGAATCCACTGCCGCTTAACATCGTAGTGTCTTTAGGCGTGTATGAATAATAGCTGTAATATCCGTCGGCGTGATACCAAACCGATACAAGCGCGGGTTTGTTTATTTCAATAATCTGCTCTGCGTTCAGGTCGTCGTCTTTTTTGGCAACTACCGGAGCCGGCTTTTGTTCGCGCATTATTTCATCTTCAGAACCTTTTTGCGCATACGATACGGAAGAACTTATTACGGCAGATAAAACAAATATTGATATTATTAAAAAACTGTGAATCATGGCTTTATTTACATTCAAAAATTTATTTCCCTTTCCATACGGCTTTCCGTTTCTCTATAAATGCTTTCATACCTTCCTGTTTATCCCCGCTCGAAAAAAGCAGGTAAAAATTCTTCCGCTCAAATTCAATTCCGGTCTCTATCGTCGTATCAAAAGATTTAAGTATGCACTCTTTTGCAAGCTGTACTGCAAGTGCAGGTTTAACAGCTATGTCCTTAGCCAGGTTTAACGATTCCTCGAGGAACTTTCCGTCTTCAACCACGCGCGTAACAAGTCCGGCTTCAAACATTTCCCGTGCGGAGAACATTTTTCCCGTAAGTATCATTTCCATTGCTCGGGCTTTTCCTACGGCGCGCGTAAGACGCTGTGTTCCGCCGGCGCCGGGTATAACGGCGAGGTTAATTTCGGGCTGTCCGAATTTCGCGCATTCCGATGCGACTATCATATCACAGAGCATCGCAAGCTCGCATCCCCCGCCGAGTGCGTAACCGCTTACGGAGGCAATGACGGGCTTTTTCATCAACCTGATTCTGTCCCACGCTGAAAACATTTCCGCAGAATAAGCGTCAACTGAATTCATCTCCGCCATTTCTTTTATGTCCGACCCCGCCGCAAAAGCTTTTTCACTTCCCGTGATAACGGAACAGCCGATTTCGGCATCTTTATCAAAGGCGTGAAGCGCTTCGGCAACTTCTCCCATAAGTTCTGTATTCAGAGCGTTGAGAGCTTTCGGACGGTTGAGCTCTATAAGTCCGACTTTTAATCCCCCCGGATTTTCCACTTCGGAAACTAATATATTACTGTAAGATTTCAATAAATGAACCTTTTTATCCATTTTACCTTATTTTTCTATGTTTTTTATAAGTGGAATGAATTTAAATACATTGATTCATAATAACAATGAAATAGAAAGCATAAAAGACCGTTAAGTAAAAACGATGACAATAAAGCGGATTTTTATATGGTTGTTTTTAATTAATTTTCCTCATAAATTGGAATAATTATAATACTGTTTAATATGTGCTTTATTGTATTATATAAACTATTTCCATTAAATTCTTTTCAAAAGACATTCCTTTCCTGTAGATATACCGAAAGATTAATTAATTTTAATTTCGCAATATGAAAAAAATAATTTTTGCATTCGCATTACTGCTC
>JAPLFI010000073.1 GCA_026390755.1 Ignavibacteriota bacterium | reverse complement strand
TCCCGCTTTTTCTTTTGCGATACAGGCGACACGATTTCCGAGGTATTCGGTATGGTCAATTGAAACGCCGGTAATTACACTTATCAACGGCTTAACTTCATTAGTGGAATCAAGCCGCCCGCCGAGTCCGGCTTCAATAACGGCAAAATCCACTCCCGTATCGGAAAAGTAACTTAATGCCATGGCAGTTGATGCTTCGAAGAAACTCGGCTTGATCTTTTCGCATAACGGTTTTATGACGGACATGAAATGAATTACAAAATCTTTCGGAATCATACTGCCGTTAACACGGATTCGTTCACGGAAATCAATTATATGCGGCGATGTATATAAACCAATTAGATATCCGTGTTCAATGAGTACTGAATTTATAATTGAGGCAACCGAACCTTTACCGTTTGTTCCTGCGATATGAATACATTGAAGTTCCTTATGCGGATTTCCGAGCGAAGACAGTAAAATCCGTATATTATTCAGGCTATATTTAATACCAGCCCGTTCCAGTGAAAACAGATAATCGGTGCAATCCTTGTAATTTTTGAACATAGTTTGTAAGTGCTTTTAAAATACCCATTAACAAAAAGAAAAAATAGTGTATAACGGCAGAAGAAATTGAATTGATTCAGGAAACGGGAAGAAGTACTTTTAAGGTTGGAATTATCAGTAAATATTTTTTGCTATATCACATTTAGATAAAATAATTATTAAAGGCGCCCGAGTGCATAATCTCAAAAACATTGACCTTGAGATACCGCGGGATGCGCTCGTTGTTTTTACAGGGTTGTCCGGGTCAGGAAAATCTTCTCTGGCTTTTGACACAATTTATGCTGAGGGGCAGAGGCGCTTTATGGAAACGCTTTCATCTTATGCCAGGCAATTTATAGGCGGAATTGAGCGTCCTGATGTTGACAAGATTGAAGGATTATCGCCGTCAATTTCAATTGAGCAGAAAACGATTTCTCACAATCCGCGGTCAACCGTAGGGACTATAACTGAAATATACGATTTTGTACGCCTGCTTTTTGCCAGATGCGGAATACAATACTCGCCTGATACGGGCAAAGCAGTTACCCGTCAGTCACTCGACCAGATTTTTGAAAAAGTAATGTACGGAGAACATTTTCATGAAAAAAAGCCTTCCGCGCAGAGCTCTTTAGGGACTGCAGAAGTTCCAGCAGAGGTTCCAGCAGAGGTTCCAGTGAAGGACACAAAAATTACAATACTCAGTCCGCTTGTACGCGGGAGGAAAGGTCATTACCGTGAATTGTTCGCGGAAGTTCTTGCTGACGGATTTACCAAGGTCAGAATAGACGGAGATATTCAGGATATAAAATTCGGGATGAAAATTGAAAGGTTTAAAATTCACGATATTGACGTTGTTATAGACCGTTTATCCGTGTCCGATAAATCGCGTATGAGAATTTACGATTCACTCGAAATGGCTTTGAAATACGGAGACGGAGTTTTAATCATAAACGACGGACATGGAGATAAGATGTATAACGAGAGGTTATCGGACCCAGAAACCGGCAGAAGTTTTTCAGAACCCGCGCCGAACATGTTTTCATTTAATTCGGAATACGGCTGGTGTAAAGATTGCTACGGTCTCGGAGAAAAAAAACGCATTGACGAAAACCGTATCTTTCCCGATGAGAATCTTTCTTACATTGATGGTGGTTTCGCTCCCATCGGTAAACCCAAGAAAACGTGGATAGCAAGCATTATCACAGGAGTTCTTCAGCATTTAGGGGTAACACCGGAAACCCCGATTAAAAAATTCAGTAAAGAAGCCAGGGAAATTTTACTTTACGGGACGAAAGAAAAGGTTAATTATTTATACACTAATTCGCTTGGCAAATCTTACGAGTACAAACACAAATTCAGCGGAATAACGGGATATATTGAGCAAGTTTCGAGGAATACTTCTTCTCACCATATCAGGAACTGGGCTGAAGGATTTATGAGCGTTACACAGTGCAATACCTGCGGCGGCGGCAGGCTGAGTGAAGACGCACTTTGGGTGAAAATCGGCGGCAAGAACATACATGATATTTCAAAGATGAATATACGCGCCTGTGCTGAATATTTCTCGGAATTGAAATTTACTGACAATAAAAGCATTCTCGCTAAACCGGTGATAAAAGAAATATCGTCTCGATTGAAATTCCTGCTGGATGTTGGTCTTGAATATCTGACGATTGACAGAAGCGCAAAGACATTATCAGGCGGAGAAGCGCAGAGAATAAGGCTTGCGACACAAATCGGTTCCCAACTCACGGGAGTTTTATACATCTTAGATGAGCCTTCGATAGGGCTTCATCAAAGGGATAATTTAAAGCTTATCAATTCATTGAAAAGTCTGCGCGACCTTGGCAATTCGATAATTGTAGTCGAACATGACAGGGAAATGATAGAATCATCGGATTATGTGGTTGACCTCGGACCAAGGGCGGGCGAACACGGAGGCGAGGTTGTTGCCGCCGGAAAACCGGGGGAGATTAACGGCGATTCGATAACGGCAGAATATCTTCACGGTAAAAAGAAAATACTGTACAATGAAAAACGGAGAAAAGGAAACGGTAAATTTTTAACTCTGAAAGGCGCCAAAGGCAATAACCTCAGAGATGTTAATCTGAAAATTCCATTGGGGAAATTTATATGCGTTTCGGGCGTAAGCGGTTCCGGAAAATCCACTTTAATTAATGATACACTCTACAGAATACTTTCGCGTAACCTGATGAAATCCGCTGAACAGCCACTGCCGTATTCTTCAATTGACGGATTATCATTAAAAAGCGAGGGCAGGTTTGAACGGATTATTGATAAAGTAATCGAAATTGATCAGACACCTATCGGGAGAACTCCGCGCAGTAATCCCGCGACTTATACGGGTCTTTTTACTTTCATACGGGATATATATGCTTCGTTACCCGAATCAAAAATAAGGGGATATAAAGTCGGAAGGTTTTCTTTTAATGTAAATGGCGGAAGATGTGAAGAGTGCGAAGGCGGCGGACTAAAAAAAATTGAGATGAATTTCCTTCCCGATGTTTATGTTACATGCGATGCATGCAGAGGAAGGCGTTATAATCCCGAAACATTAAGTATTTTGTATAAGGGTAAATCAATATCTGATGTATTGGAGATGACCGTCGAAGATGCCGTTGTTTTCTTTGAATCTGTTCCGCCGCTTAAACGGAAATTGAAAACTCTGTTTGACGTGGGTTTAGGCTATATATGCCTTGGCCAGCAGGCAACAACGCTTTCAGGCGGCGAAGCCCAGCGTGTTAAACTTGCCGCGGAACTGTCAAAAGTTCAGACAGGCAAAACAATTTATATTCTTGACGAACCCACAACAGGCTTGCATTTTGAAGATATAAATATGCTTTTAAACGTATTAAATAAACTTGTTGACAGGGGAAACACGGTAGTGGTGATAGAGCACAATCTTGATGTGATTAAATGCGCTGACTGGATCATTGATTTAGGACCCGAAGGAGGCGATAAAGGAGGCAGTATTATTGCTGAAGGAACACCCGAAGTATTAGTGAAAAAGTATTTAGACGTTTCCTACACGGCACAATTCCTTAAAGAAGCGCTTTGAAAATCACTCTTCATCTGAGAATCCGAAGCGCAGATTGCTTTTCTTTAACGGAGTTTTCTTTTCAGTTGGTAATTGAGCTTCAGAACTTTTTTTCGGCTGTAGTTCCGATTTATCTTCTTCGTCAGACTGATCCGCCGAAATTCTTCTGAAAACCACATTCGGTTTAGCAGAACTTTTTTCAACAACTGTTTTCTCAGAACTTTTTTTCAGTGAATGTGTAAGCTCTATCGGCTCATTAAAAAGGTTAAAACCTTTGTCAAGGCTCTCAAGCTCGAAAACCGAAAACGCTTCGTTTTGCCTAATTCCCTGCGTACCTTCGGTATTGATATCGTTAATGTTTTTCTGTATGCCGATTATCCTGAATTCACTGTCCGAAATTATAGCCGTATCCTGATAAACACTTTCATCCACCGCACTTTCCGCGGCATTTACAATCATCTCTTTTTCCTCTTTATTGTTTATTGACAGCTCCTTAATTCTTTTACGCATAAGATATTTTTCTTTGAACTCGTAATATTTACCGGTTTCAAATATTTTACCCGCAAGTTCCAGTGTATTCTGCCTCATTGTATCGGCGTCAAACAGCTTGCTTCTGTGGTCGCGTCTGATAATATTGCCTTTAATAATAACATCAGATATATCTTTTGAATCAAAATTTTCCAAAATATGTTCGGCAACTTTTTCCGATGTTGCTTCGGGATGTATAAAATAATTCCGAAGGTCATTAATATCAAAAAGTACGAGGTTTGCGATTTTATTTTTCTCGATGCTTCCGTGCGTTTCCGAAACATTAAACGTTATAGAAGGATTAACTATCGCCATCTTTAAAAGCGCGAGGTAAGATATACTTCCTTTCTTTGCAAGATGAGAAAAAAGTTTAAGTTCGGATAGAACGGACTTCCCGGTATAACCGGTACCTATACTGACATTCAGTCCGTATTTGAGAAAATCATAATTTTCCGGTTTGCGGTCTGCAAGCTTGAGAATATCGCTCGGGCATAAAACGACATTGACATTTTTCCCCGAAAGATAATCAAGTTCACTCTTTTGCATGTGAATAGGGTTCGAGAATATCACTTTAGAATTCAAAAGGTCATTCTCGGCAAGTATATCGAAAAGTGATTTCGAAAAAGAATTCTTGCCTGACCTTAAAAGTTCTGCGTATCCCGATGATTTCTGAAGAACTTCAAAAAATACTTTTTTTCTGCCTTCTTTTATTGCTTTGGCGATTGCCGTCAGTGAATAATTATTCATCACGGATTCATCCCGGACACTGACGCAATGGAATTTTTTTAATTCCGTAAGATATTTGTTGAAGGCTTCAGTATAAGCCGTATAAACGACATCCTGTACCAGAAGAAAATTGAATTTCGAGTTTTCCTGTATAAATTCTTTCGAAAGATATGCG
>JAPLFI010000311.1 GCA_026390755.1 Ignavibacteriota bacterium | reverse complement strand
TGAAGTACTCCGGCTCTATTGTATAATCAAACCACTTATTAAATATATTTTTATCACTGGAATTTCCGCTCAGTTTAAGCTGTAATCCGCTTATTGCCTTTTTCTCGTATATATCGTGACTTGTTGTTTGCTCAGCACTTTTTTGTGTTTCCGGACAGAACTTTTTTTTAAGCGGAATCTTCTTTAAATTAATCCCGTTAACTCCGCCGCTTATGCCTAATAACACTATTCCAAATAAATCACTATCGGCAAACTATTCCAAATAAATCACTATCGGCAAATTTCGAACACGTTTCGCCTAAAGCCAAAATATCTATTGCCTCGCCCGTGGAATCAAACTTTAATACAGCCGACGGCTCTCCGCTGAAATAAAACCCGTTCAGAAAATTATACTTCACCGCGTTTCCAAAAAGTTCTGCTGAATGACTGCTTAACATATAATCGGGATATGAATGCTTCACGGCGGGATAAGAAAAAAAACTCTTATTAATAATAACGGATTCTCCGAATGTTTCGCGGACATCTTCAAACCCGTTGCCAAGAGCCGCTAAGCCGAGCCCGTATTGCGCATCCTCCGAATTTATTGATGTCATATCCTTTTCGCAGTAGCCTGTTTCCAATTTCAGAGTATCACCCGTGATTATCAGTTCGCACTGACTGCTAACGTGTTTAATCACCTCAAATTTTATTCCGGCATTAATAAAAGATTCAACATGGTCAGTATTTTTTGCGGCGGTTATGTATTTAACTGCAGAGCCGGCAGATTCAAAAAATTTGAATAAATTCATCAGTCCGCTTATACGGAAGATATTATTTACGGAATTCCCGGGGGATATCAGGTATAACTCTCCTCCGATTTCTTTAAGTTTTTTGTAATGCGTTATAAAGACATTAAGACCTGAGCTGTTTATAAAATTTACTCCGGAAAAATCTATTAATATATTTCTTTCGCCCGACGTTTCGAGTTCATCGAGCTTTACGCCGATATCGGGACCGGTTAAACCGTCAATCTTTCCTTTGAGTTTTATTGACGGAATAGTGTCTATCGTATAAAGGTGAATTTCAAGCATATTTATGCCTGTCTACAACAGGTAAACCTGTTACTTGTATTTTAAAACAAAACTTCATTAAATATAATCATCTTTGCAGGTAATATAAACCCGCAAAAGAGTAAACATTAGCCCTGACCTTGCCCTGACCTTGCCCCGAACCTTGTTCTGAACCTTGTCCTGAATTTATTTCAGGATTATTTCAGGATCGTTTCAGGATCTCACTTAACACTTAACACTTAACACTTAACACTGTTCTTTTTCTTCCCGCTCTTAACGCCGTAGGCGTTGCCTGTCAATAGCACAATGTCAACCACTCCCCGCTCCCCGCCTAAAACTTAATCACTTACAAATAATGCTACTTTTTCAGTAACTACTCAGCTATCATTAACAATACAATGGAACGCAGATAACGCAGATTAATATGATAAACGCAGATAATTATAAACATTCGGAAATCACGCAAAAAATTATTGGCGCTTTTTACAAAGTGTACAATACGCTTGGCTATGGTTTCTTGGAATCGGAAAGAAACCAAAGAACTATTTAGAGTGTAAACGCAAAGTATTTTCAAACAAAAAAAATCTTATTTAATCATAACAATCAGCGTCATCAGCGTTCTAAATTAGCGGGTGAGTAGTTACCATGTTTTTAAATCCAGGATTATCAAAAAACGAAAAAGTGTATCAATTTTGTTCAGATTTGTTCATTTAAGCAGGCATTAACATCTGATTTATCAACACTTGCGGCACTGTAGAAATATTCAGCACATTTTCGTTCGAGAGAGCAAAGACACACCCGGGAACTGTGAAACAACGGATAAGATTCAGCACCCTCGAATTTCGTTTCCAAAGCAGAGGTAACAGACTAATAAACAATAAATTAAGTTGAAAATTTCTTTTCCAAAAGTAGTTCCGGATTTTCATTTCGTTTCCATTTTTGAGTACCAGAGCAAATAATTTTAAAAGGAATATATTATGTTTTTCGTTGAACACAACGGCAGATTTTCTTGTTCTTTCATTTTTCATACAATAAAAAATAGTAAATAAATACGTAAGAGATTTCAATATTGCCGGGGTAAGAAAGTAGTTTGCGCTAAAAAATTTGCACGGATTGCATTTTCATGGCTTGCAACAGGAAAATGCCTGTCTCGGTTTCTCTCTCGCAGACTGCGGCAATAAGATGTTGAAATAATTTAACGATGAAAAATCGTTCAATTTAGTTTATTTCGATTCCTTCTTTTGCAATAACTTCCATCAAAGGTGATGTATCTGCTTTGGAAAATATTTCTTTATTAATTACATAAGGCTCGATGCGGGAATCCACACTTCTTGTAAAAAGCCATGGCTTTGCAAAGGTAATATCATCATTTTTAATTGTATTCAAAACCAGCAAAATATCAATGTCGCTGTCTTCTTTAGCATCATTGCGGGAATAACTTCCGTATAAAAATGTTTTATACACATCTATTCCGTTTAATTGTAAAATCTCTATGTAATTTCTTACTTTATTTATAACTTCGCGTTGAGACATTTGAACAACTCTTTTGTGTTTAATAAATATTTTCTGATTACTTCGATATCAGGAGTTTTCGGATAATACTCAGGGTATCTTCCTTCAAGCTGATATTTCATTAAAACTGATAAAAATAAAACTTGCTGCTCATCAAGGCTGACATTTTCTAAATTATCTATCAGATATATTAGATTATGAGTTTTTGGAGGAAAATCTTCCTTTTCTTTAACCCATAAGGCTTTTAAAGTTTTTTCAATAGTTAAATGACAAAAAAACAACCCGTGTAAATATTTTTTATTACTAACTAAGATTTCTGCTGAATTTATATCAGATTCAGCTCCATCAATCCAATATTTTAA
>JAPLFI010000240.1 GCA_026390755.1 Ignavibacteriota bacterium | reverse complement strand
CAAGTTTTGTATAACGCTTTTCACAATAGACGTCAATTAGTATTTGGTATTTGGTATTTAGTATTTGGTGTTTACTATTTGGTATTTGGTATGTAGAACTTTCTTTTGCAAGATATTCGGCGATAAAATGCGGACGCTGTTTAATCCAGTACCAGCTTTCGTTCATTATGTATAGTATCCGCTCGCGTTTCATAGAACTATTTGTCGAACTTTTATCTTCTGCTCCTACTGTCAGGAGGAAACTCCTGACGGGCACGCTAAAGTATCCTTTGATATATCCTGCAACCATATACAAAACTAAAATCCACTTTTCTTTTCTGTTATTTGCAAATATTAATTCAAACGGCAATAATGTTTTTAATATTCTTTTTATATAATGCCATAAAAACAATCTATAGACACCATCACCAAAACCATAGCTATAATGTTGTTTCTTAGCTTTATCAAGTGTAAGCGGCGCATGCCAGAAAACAACTGCCTTCGGAGCAAACCTGAATTTAAATCCGGCATTCCTGAGGTTTATATCAAATTTTGTATCCTCTCCGCTTATAGCATCCCTTACAGGATATCCGCCAACGGCTGTCCAGCATTTTTTTCTGAATGCAATACTTCGCGAAGACGGGAGGAAAGTGTCTTCATGTATCGTTTCAAGTTTCGGAACAAACATGGCGCAATATATTTCCTGAAAACGGTTTAACGGTTTGACTTCATACCATCCCGATACAACATCAACAGTTTCATCCGCAAAGGTCTGTATTATCTGGGAAAACCAATTACTGTCAAGCGTACAGCCGGCATCCGTAACTGCAATTATATCGTTCCTGCAGCTTTTTACCGCAAAATTTCTTGCAAGCGCTATCGGTGAGGCTGAATTTTTTCTGTTATAGAGTTCATCAATAAAAAGCTTTATACGGAGAAACGGATATTTGCCGGAAAAATCATTAATAATGTCCGATGTTCCGTCTTTTGAGCCTCCGTCAACAATAAGAAATTCATCAGCGTATAAATCCTGCGAATAATAGCTTTCGAGAAATTTTTCAATATTACCTGCTTCGTTATATACGGTCGTAATAAGGCTAATATTATCCGCGTACTTCAGATTTTCCATAGTTTGTAGTATTCTTCTTTTACTTTTGCCCAGTCATTATCGAGGGCAAACTTATACGCTTTTGCGGCTTTATCTTTATCATTTACAGCCGCATCATAAGCATAAAGTATTTCCTCTGCACTGCCTGCAATCCAGAACATATCCCGTTGGTATTTGGTATTCGGTATTTGGTATTTGGATATGTCACCCCTGCGGGGTTTTATGTCTATGCTGTCCGGCATCATTTCAAGGTAATCTTTTTTCAAATCGTTATCGTAAACTGATATCACTTTTTTTCCGTAAGCAAATGCTGTAAGCATTGAGAGATAACCTGACGTAAAAACAACCTCTGCTGTTCTCAGATAATCATCTATGTTCCGAACCATGCCCGCAAGTGTTACATTGAATAATTTTCCGTCATTAATTTCGTTCGAAATATTTCCCATCAGGGGTCCGTCCCCGCAAATAATTAAATTAAGATCCGGATATTTCTTTTGAATTTTTTTCCACGCTTCCAGATATTGAACGATTCCTGTATCAGCGCTAAGTCTGCCGACGAACACGATATTCTTATTCGAAGAATTATTCGAAACGTCCGAAACATCTTTTTTCTCAACTCCTCCGTAGCTTATAATATCAGCCCTCGTTCCGTACCATTTAGGAATAAAATCTCCAATACATATATTACCATCGGCAAGTGATTCGCACAACGCCCGTTTTTTTATTATATCCGGCTGAGGCGGAAAGATGCCTTCCCATCCGTGGAACGTGATATATATTCTCTTTTTCAACATCGTTTTAAAGATATAAACAAACGGCAGGAAATAATACATAATGTTGAAATCGTGAAAATGGATCACATCGGCTTTTGAAAATAAGGTCATCTTAGTTAACAATCCTGTGTAATGTGACATTCTGCGGACAACATTTACTAATTTAGATGCTGATTCTGAAACAAGTTCGGGATGACAAGAATGAGTTCGGGACAGGTCAACAGGACCAGGTTTCACGGCATTACAATCTGAAAAGAAATTGGATGAAAGCTGCAGAACTTTTATAGATGCTGATCCCGAAACAAGTTCGGGATGACAAGGGACTGAAGAACTTATATCTTCTGCTCCTGAAAGTTCTCTTTCGCCCGGGTTCGCAAGAGTAATAATATTTATGTTGTGTTTATCTTTAACAAGTTCGGCGGCAAGCATACTTACGTGTATTTCAACTCCGCCGATTTTAGGGAGATAGTCTTTCGTAATGAATACTATATTCATTTTAATAAACTCCCGTCCGGAGAATTGTTTACTGTTTTATTCAGTTTTCCGATTCTTCTTTTAATCACGATTGCGGACAGAACGAGTCCGGTAATTTCATTTCCGATAAGAGCGATTGCCGAAGCTACCGGACCGATTTTCGGGAGCAGTATAACATTAATCAGAACCACTACAACGAGCTGAACGAGATTGTTTATCCAGTAAATCCGCACAAGT
>JAPLFI010000501.1 GCA_026390755.1 Ignavibacteriota bacterium | reverse complement strand
CGATGCGGCTCTTCACAGAATTTTTAAATCCTGGTTTCGGTTGACCGTGGAGATAAACATCTGCTGAAAATGCGGCATTCTTCCCTGCGGCAACAGCTTCAACTACAGTTGTCGGACCGTTAACGATATCTCCCGCATAGAACAATTTTTTATTGTTTTTGATTTCAATTCCGGGTTTACTGCCGATTGCAATAATTACAACATCAAAATCCCTGAACTGCATACCCGAAACTTTATCGGACAGCATATTTGCGGGATGGAATTTCTTTCCTTTGGGTAGAATAACGCGGGATGTATTAACGCCTTTTAAAAGTTTTAATCCTTTTAAAGATTTATTCTTATCTCCCGTGAAATTCTTTGGTAAAGGAATTATTGATTCAATTTTTGTTCTGCCAGTTACTTCAATACCGTAATCAAGAATTAATTGTCTTTCATGAGCTGTCAGCGGCATTTCGTCGTATTTTTCGAGGCATATCATTTCCACAGTGTCTGCTTTTCTTAATTTTGCCGTAATCGCGCAGTCAACTGCAACTGCTCCGCCGCCTATGACGGCTATTTTAAGATTATTAAATGAAAGATTCTTCTGATTACTCAGAAAGTTAATCCATTGAATAGAATGCTCTTCGCCTTTAATGCGCAGTGTCAGCTCTTTATCCCGTCCCGTTGTAACAATCACGGCTGAATAATTATCAAGAAGTTTTGCCGGGTCAACGACAGGACATTCTGTGAAAATATTTACATCACCCATATTCATTAAAAAATCAATATCGGTTCTGAGTGTATCTTTATCGAGACGTATATCGGGAATCAGGTTACACATTACTCCTGCAAGTTTATTTTTTTCGAATATATCAACTGAATAACCTTTTTGTATGAGAACGGAAGCCGCGCCGAGTCCTGCCGGTCCGGCTCCGATAACGGCAATTTTCAATCCGTTCGATGCAGGAAGATTAAATACAGGCATTTTACCGGATTCCTTTGCTTTCTTAATAATAGTTGCCTGTACGGGCGGAATTTTCACTGCATTATCGAATGTTCTGTGGACGCAGGCTTTCATGCAATGGTAGTCAGGGCATACCGAGCCGCATATACCGCCGAGAGGATTACTTCCCATTATGATGGCGGCTGAGCGTGAATAGTCTTGCCTGTGACCTCTTTTCACTGCCATGATAAAATCGGCAGGCGAGCAATCCACAGGGCATGCTTCTTTGCAGGGTTTCTCTTCGCAGAATTCGCATTTAGCAATTTCGGCGCGAAGCTGAGCGTCGGTAAGAAAATTTTGCATTTATAATCAGTTTAATTGCTCCGAATTTAACGATAACTATTTTAAAATTCAGTGATATAATGAATATACGTAACTATTCAGCAACAATAATTTGTACACGAATTAACACGAATTAGCTGGAATTACACGAATTAAAGAAAGTACTTTCCCGCGTAGTAGTTACACTAAATTTTCATATTTTTATTTAATTAATAATTGGTTAATTTTTTTAAAAAGAAAATGAAATATAGAATATTAATAGAGCAGGATGAGGACAATATGTTTGTTGCAGAAGTTCCGTCTTTGCCCGGTTGTGTTTCTCAGGGAAAAACCAGAGCGGAAGCGATTGAAAATACAAAAGACGCGATACAAGGATATATAGAAAGTCTGAAAAAACACAACGAACCTATTCCTCCTTCCATTTCTGAAGAAATAGTGGAGATTGCCGTGTGAGCCGCCTGCCCGTACTATCTGCAAATGAATTAATAAATATTTTATTGAAGTTTGATTATCATAGGGACCACCAAACAGGCAGTCATATCATCTTAAGAAACAAGAATTATCCTTTCAGAAGAATAACAGTTCCGAATCATAGAGAGATTGCAAAAGGAACATTGCGAACAATAATAAGACAAGCAGGATTAACCCTGGATGAATTTATACAACTTATTTAATCACTCAGTTTAAGGGACTTTTCTATATTACGTATATTAAAATAACTTCATTTATACTCATTCTTATTTGTCTTAACTTACACATCATATATGTACGACAGACCTAAAAATATAAAAAGGCTCGCGCTTGTAAAACCGCGGTACATTGTATTCATATCAGTGATAATAATACTGCTTATGATTACGACGGCTTACTATGAACTATCAGAAAATAAACGCGAAGTATATCACCTCCTTGATGAATATGCAAACTCGGTTATTCATACTATAGATAAAAGCAGTGCAAATACTGTTATATCCGACATGGAGATTGAAAATCTGCTTACACAGCATCTGCTGGGTGTGGCGCGCGGCGTGGCGCGTATTGACAGTATAAGTACACTTTCTGATAATCTGCTGACGGAAATAGCGCAGGAAAACGATGTATTCAGGATAAACGTATTTGACGGAAAAGGTGTAAAGATAATGAGTAATTCCGGTGCCGACCCGATTCACAAAAAGTCGAAGGGCAAATATTCGCCTTCGGAATACATTACGCCGATTCTTGAAGGTAAAGAAAAAGAAATTGTCAT
>JAPLFI010000327.1 GCA_026390755.1 Ignavibacteriota bacterium | reverse complement strand
CAAAAAGAGTAGTCCCGTTAACAGCCATACAACGAACCGATAAATTTGTTAATCCGGTATTTTTTGCAGTCCAGCTCGCACCCTGATCTGTTGAGCGGAATACACCGCCGTAAGTCCCGAGGAAAATGTTCGACCCGCTGACTACGATAGACCAGACCTGCATATTGGATAAACCAGTGTTTGATGCCGTCCAGCTTGCGCCGTTATCTGTCGAGCGGAAAATACCGCCGCCGTAAGAGCCGGCAAAAAGAA
Source organism: Ignavibacteriota bacterium (assembly GCA_026390755.1). Taxonomy (GTDB): domain Bacteria; phylum Bacteroidota; class Ignavibacteria; order Tepidaquicellales; family Tepidaquicellaceae; genus JAPLFI01. Next base: position 3,116 of record JAPLFI010000327.1, on the reverse strand, counting down.
CGGAGCCGGAAGCCCCGAGCGAATAAACATTTCTTGTCGTAAGTCCGTTGTTGCAAACAGTCCATGTACTGCCCGCGTTCGTTGACCTGAAAATACCGTTATATAATGTTCCGGTGTAAATATTCGTCCCGTTGACAAATATACACTGCATAATGCCTCCGTCAGGTCCGTTGGAAATCCACTGGGCTTTATGGAAATCCACTGGGCTTTAGTGTTTGTTAAGATGGAAAATGTGATTACAAGGATGGATAAAAAGAAAATTTTTTTCATGATTTGGTCCTTTTTTTTTTAACGAACATTGTTTAATAAAAGAATGTTTTGAAAAGAATTAAACGTAACAAGATATTTAAAACTTAATCATTTAAATATTAATTAGAAAGTATAATAATTTATAGGGGGGGATTGCACGTACGATCAACATGAAATCCTCCTGGGTTTATACCTGTGATTTTCATAACTGAAATGTCACGCCTAAAAGCATATTAAGGGATTTATTTTGAGAAGTAATTCTTCGGTGCGCCGCGCGGATATTTAAATTCTGCCCCTTTTGAATCAGTGTAATTAAACCATATCTGAACTTCCTTACCCAAAAGTTCTACTGCTTCAATACCGTCAATTTTTAGCTGATAAAGTCCGCAGAAACTTCCGGTTTCCAGAGGTTTGATAAAATCGAGCACAGCTGTTTTGAATTCTGTTTCGCCGGCAGTTCTATAGTGCGCAAGAACTGATTTATTATCCATTACGTCATTTGCGGCGAAGGCTGTTAAAATTTCAAAACTGTTACCCTCGCGAAGAATTGACGGTACGGGACTCCAGACAGGACCGAAATACAACATTGCCTTAAATGCATTTATTACACCCCAGCCGTAAACATTATTAGGAGCTGATGAATTATTAGCCGTATTCCTTAACGCTTCTCTGACCTGCATTGCGGTCAGTTCCGGATGCGCGCTCAGTATCAATGCGCAGACACCTGCCGTAATCGGAGTTGAAAACGAAGTTCCGTTTGAGAATTCATATCTGTTTCCGTCGCCCATTTTCGCAACATAAACATTCACTCCCTGTGCCACAACGTCCGGTTTTATCCTGCCGTCGCTTGTTGGTCCGTTTGAGCTGAATGTTGCTATAGTACCGTTTTTATCAACTGCGCCCACTCCGATAACCGAATCTCCGTCCGATGCAGAGCCCAGGGAAGGGGGAGCTGTCTGAAAATAATTGCCGACTGCGTTACAGACCACTATTCCAAGGTAAGCGGCGCGGTCTCCTGCGATTGTAGTTATTGCTGTTTGTCCGTCGAACTCCGCGTAAAAATACGTATTGTTTGTATATGGTTTGTCGTATTCCTTATAAACAAGAGAACTTGTTATCACATCGGCTCCCTTGCCTTCTGCCCATTCCGCTGCCATAAGCCAGAAATCTTCTTCCATAGGTGTTTCCGAAGATACATACTCAGTCTTTGCGAGAATTATATCAGAGCCAAATGCGGGAGAGACAAGTTTCCCGTCCATGAATCCTGCCATTGAGGATAGCGTTGCCGTACCGTGTCCGCCCTGGGTTTCAGCGTCCTTATATTTCTGGTTTTCTTCTCTTGAAGTGTTATTATCGCCGTTTATGAAATCGAATTCGGCGATTACGTTCAGGTCTTTAAGCGATTCATGCTGTTTCCATTCAAATCCGTCGTCAAAACTCGCTATAAGTACTCCCTGTCCCCATATACCGAGATTATGAACCTTAGGCACGTCAATCTGTACCATCTGAGGATATGATTTTCCATAATCAAAGGCGTTGCTGGTATCCTGTGTTATAAATACCGTAGTCTCATAATAGTCTCCTTTTTCAATCGGAGCAAGGCTCAAGGCATCCTGTTTGTACATTTTCCTGACAGTGAAAATATGGTCCACGAAATTAAATTTCTTAACAGTTTCCATCTGCGATTTGCTCATATAAGCGCTGACGCCGTTAAACCATCTCGATTTGCCGATAATATTAATTCCCAGTGAAGTAATTTTTTCAACATATTTCTCGTTTACAGGCATATCCTCAAAACCAATAAGTTTATTCTGCGGAAGAACTTTCATCCTCCGGTCGAGCGCGCGTTTAGTAATATAATCCCTGATAATATTATAACTTGCTTCGTTTTGAGGAACTTCAACCCCGGGTTTAAAACTCCCTTTATCCTTAAATGATATCCAGTATTTTATGTTGAGACTGTCAGCTGCGAGAGATAACTGCGCGCAGGCTGTAATGAGTATAAAAGCAATAATTATTTTTTTCGGCATAATATTATTACGGTTTAGTTATCAAATTTTATAATAATAAACGTTGCCACAGATTCACGGATTAAAAAAGATATTGTATATTTTGAAATTTAATCTGTGAATCTGTGGCAATTCATTCTTGTTTTTGATTATTTATGAACTATAATTTTCGAGATAATGAACAACTCTCATTATAAACTTACCGCCCATAGCCCCGTCAATCAGTCTGTGGTCGAATGAAAGCGTAAGATAAACCATAGGTTTAATCACGACGAAATCACCGTCGGGAGTCTCGAGTACTGCCGGACGTTTCTTCACTGCGCCCACACCCATTATAGCTACCTGCGGCTGGTTAATTATCATAGTGCCCATAATATTACCGAATACTCCGTAGTTAGAGATTGTAAACGTTCCGCCCTGAATTTCATCGAGAGTAAGCTTTTTTATTCTGGCGCGCTTACCAAGGTCTATGATATCCCGTGCAAGCCCAACAAGATTTTTTCCGTCAGCGTTCTTTATCACGGGTACTATAAGTCCGCCGTTTTCCATCGCTACTGCCATTCCGAGATTTATCTTGCTTCGTGTTATTGCTTTAAACGGAACCGCCGAATCGTCTATGATTGAATTTACGAGCGGGAAATCCTTAAGTGCCCTGATAACGGCTTCGGCAATATAAGGCATATAAGTAAGTTTGAATCCTTCTTTCTGTTCAAAATCAGCTCCCGCTTTTTTGCGCGCTCTTTCAATTGCAGAGAGGTCGCATTCAGCAATAGCATTCACATGCGGGGAAATACCCATCGAAGCGACCATGTGCTCAGCCATTTTCTGACGGATATTATCAAACTCGAGTACAGAGAG
>JAPLFI010000376.1 GCA_026390755.1 Ignavibacteriota bacterium | reverse complement strand
GTGTATGATGTGATGGGGCGGGAGGTTGAAATGATTGTGAATGAGAGGCTGACGGCGGGGAGTTATGAGGCGACATTTGACGGGAGCAGGTTTGCGAGCGGGGTGTATTTTTACAGGTTAACGGCGGATGGGTATGGGGAGACGAAGCTGATGCTTTTGATAAAGTAAATTACGAAAAGCGCACGGCTTCGGTCGTGGGTTTTGGAAAACATAAAATTAATAATATGAAAAAATTATTTGTAACATTAGTGATTCTATCAGCAATGAATACGAAAGTGTTTTCACAACCTGCATGGATTGAGTATCCGATAGGTTACCCGCTCAACAGTTCTGTTAAAAATTTTTATTTTATAAATTCTCAAACGGGTATACTGTGCGGATCCGGCGGGATATTGGCAAGAACTACGAACGGAGGAGTGAACTGGGCAAAGATACCAAATAACAGATATAATAAATATTATGCTATAAGTTTTATTAATAATAATACAGGCTGGATTTCGGGAAGTAATTATAATAATTATGAGTTAATAAAAAAGACTACCGACGCCGGGCAAACCTGGGATTCTCTGTTTTTTGATGCAAATGGAAGTATGAATGACATGATGTTTTTAGATAATAATACCGGTTATGCGGCAGGAATATACATGAAAAAAACAACTAACGGTGGTTTGAACTGGTTTGTTATAGACCCTACATCGCCATATCAATATTTTCATATTTATTTTATTAACACTATGACAGGATGGGTGACCAAATCACACTATGACCAGTTTTATAATGTGTATGTATCAAAATTACAAAAAACCACAAATGGCGGGCAAAACTGGATAATTCAAATTTATGATTCAGGCACTGTGAATAAGCAAATAGAATATATTAAATTTTTTGATGCCAATACGGGATATATGTCAACTGCATCGAACGGATTTCGCAAATCAACAAACGGGGGAGAAAATTGGGTTACAATTTATAATAATGCTGCTTCAAAATTTAGTTTTATTAACATAAACACCGGCTGGATGATATACGGAAGCGGTGTTAAACGGACTACAAACGGCGGTTATAACTGGCAAACAGAGACAATTACTCAATATTTATCAATTTTTGAGGGATTGTATTTTATAAATGAATTAACAGGCTGGATAGGAGGTCAGCAAAGCAGTTCTGCTAAATTGTACAAAACAACTAATGGAGGAATAACTTCAGTAACAAGTATTAGTTCAGAAATACCGGCTGCGTATTCATTACGACAGAATTATCCAAATCCGTTTAATCCAACAACGAGGATACGGTATGCATTGCCGAAGGCGGGGGTTGTGAGGCTGGCGGTGTATGATGTGATGGGGCGGGAGGTTGAAACGCTTGTGAATGAAAAACAATCGGCGGGGACTTACGAGGCGACGTTTGACGGAAGCAGGTTTGCGAGCGGGGTGTATTTTTACAGGCTGACGGCGGAGGGATACGGTGAGACGAGGAAAATGTTATTAATTCGTTAAATTTTCATTATGAAAAATATATTATTCAAATTACTTATCATCATTTCTGCTATATTAGTTTTTAATTCTACATTATTAATTCGCGATTGTCAGAGCCAGTGGGTACAAACGAATGGTCCGCATGGGGGAAAGGTTTGTTGCTTTGCAGTATCAGGTACAAATATCTTTGCGGGGACTTATGGCGGCGTGTTTCTCTCGTCAAATAACGGAACAAGTTGGAATGCGGTTGGTTTAACGAATCAATATATTACCGCGCTTGCAGTTTCACCTGGCTTTAGCGGAACCAACATCTTTGCAGGTACTTGGGACAGCGGTATCTTTCTCTCAACAAATAACGGCGCTACCTGGATTGCGGTTAATAACGGTTTAACGAGTTATAATGTTTCTTCGTTTGCAGTTTCACCTGGCTTCAGCGGAACCGACATCTATGCGGGGATTCACGGCGGCGGAGTATTCCTCTCCACCAATAACGGCGCAAACTGGACTGCAGTTAATAATGGCTTAACTAACCTATTTGTACTGTCACTTTCAGTTTTACCAGGATTTGGCGGAACAAACATCTATGCAGGGACTGGCGGCGGCGGAGCATTTCTCTCAACAAATAACGGCGCAAACTGGACTGCTGTTAATAACGGTTTAACAAATCTGGCCGTTTATACGCTTGCAGTTTCAGGAACAAATATCTTTGCAGGGACTGATGGTGGCGGAGTGTTCCTCTCGACTAATAACGGCGCAAACTGGACTGCTGTTAATAACGGATTAACGAATCAATTTATTAGCTCGCTTGCAGTTTCAACTGGCTCTAACGGAACTAACATCTTTGCAGGTACTTACAGTCCTTCAGGCGGCGGAGTGTTTTTCTCAACAAATAACGGCACAAACTGGAATGTAGTCAATAATGGATTAATGAATCAAAATGTTTATTCGCTTTCGGTTTTACCCGGCATTAGCGGAACTAACATCTTTGCAGGAACTTGGGGCAGCGGTATCTTTCTCTCAACAAATTATGGTGCAAGCTGGACTTCAGTTGGTTTAATGAATCGTTCGGTTAATGCACTTGCAGTTTCAGGGACAAACCTATTTGCAGGAACCTGGGGCGGCGGCATGTTTCTCTCGACAAATAACGGCACAAGTTGGACTGCGGTTAATAATGGTTTAACGAATGAAAATACTCAATATATAAACGCCCTCGCCGTTTTACACGGCTTTGGCGGAACAAACATCTTTGCAGGGACTTGGGACGGCGGAGTGTATCTCACAACAAATAACGGCAGAAACTGGAATGCAGTTAATAACGGTTTAACGACTCACACTGTTCAGTCACTTGCCGTATCAGGAAGCAATCTCTTTGCAGGAAATTATAACGGCGGAGCATTTTTGACAACTAATAACGGCGCAAGCTGGAATGCGGTTAATAACGGTTTAACAAGTCAATGGGTTTATGCGTTTGCAGTTTCAAGTGACTTTAGCGGAATCAACATCTTTGCAGGAACTACCGGCGGAGTATTTCTTTCAACCAATAACGGCGCAAGCTGGACTGCGATCGGATTAGTGAATCNTTCATCCGGCTTTAACGGAACAAACATCTTTGCAGGGACTTGGGACGGCGGAGTTTTCCGTTCAACAAATAATGGCACAAACTGGACTGCTGTAAATAACGGCTTAACTGAACTACATGTTCATGCGCTTGCATTTTCAAGATTAAACCTCTTTGCCGGGACTGATAGCGGTGTATTTCTCTCAACAAATAACGGCGCAAGCTGGATAAATAGGAATCAGGGATTTTCTTCCGTGCCACCTGTTAATTCATTACTAATCACAAATGGTTACATCTTTGCAGGAACTGAAGACCAATCCGTCTGGCGCCGATCACTTGCAGAAATCACGGGAATACAAAACATCAGCACTGAAATTACTTTGTCATATTCATTAAGCCAAAATTATCCGAATCCGTTTAACCCGGTGACGAAGATTCGTTATGATTTACCGAGGGCGGGGGTTGTGAGGCTGGCGGTGTATGACGTTATGGGGCGGGAGATTGAAATGCTTGTGAATGAGAGGCAGGCGGCGGGGAGTTATGAGGCGACGGTTGACGGGAGCGGGTTTGCGAGCGGTGTGTATTTTTACAGGCTGACGGCGGAGGGGTTTAATGAGACGAGGAAGATGTTATTAATCAGGTAAAATTATAAAGAAATGAAAAAATTATTTACTGTATTCTTTCTGTTTTTTATTCTTAATTCTTCGTTTTTTATTCATAATTGTATGTGCCAGTGGATACAACAATCTACCGGTACAACGATGGACTTGTCCAACATAATGTTTATAAACAGATATACCGGTTGGGCTTGCGGCGGAGGAGGAATATTAAAAACTACAAATTCCGGTAATAATTGGATTACATTAAATCTTCCGGTAAACAAACCTCTTCAAAAAATATTCCCGGTGGATTCCAATATTATTTATTGTGTAGGAAAATTTGAAACAATAATTAAATCAACTGACGGCGGGGCAAACTGGCAGGTTATCAGAGACGGAATATTTGGTGCCAGTAACTCTTATTACTGCTGTTATTTTATCAATCAAAATACAGGATGGATAACAGGGGGAAGTGAACGTAAGATTTTAAGGACTACAAATGGGTGTGTAACCTTTGATTCAACAATAACATATACTTCGGGTTTTATTAATGATATTTATTTTAAAGATTCTCTTTCGGGATTATATTGTGATAATAATGGAGCAGTCAGAAAATCAACAAATGGCGGTTTTAATTGGTTTTCCATAAATATTCCGGTCGGGACGTTTAGTTATGATTTCGATAATTTTTCATTTGTGAATAATCAAATAGGATGGCTAATAACATATAGTGGCAAAGTATTCAGAACAAATGATTTTGGCTCTAATTGGGATAGTATTTCAAGTATACAAAACAGTGGTTATCCTTTATACAGTATCTTTTTTGCAAATATTAATATCGGATATTCAGGGGGTGCTGGTTATTATTTATATAGAAGCACAAATGGGGGTTTAAACTGGGTACAGCAATATCTTCCATTCCCATTAAATGGTGCTACTTCTATCTTTTTTGTAAATGATACAATTGGATGGAAAGCAGCTAATTCAGGTCGAATTTGTTATACTACCAATGGCGGACAATTGATGCAAATAATAAATTACGTACCAATAACATTAAATGATTTTGAATTGAAGCAAAACTATCCGAATCCGTTTAATCCTTCAACTACTATACTATGATTTGCCGCGCGCGGGGGTTGTGAGGCTGGCGGTGTATGATGTTATGGGGCGGGAGGTTGAAATGCTGGTGAATAAAAGGCAGGCGGCGGGGAGTTATGAAGCGGTTTGGGACGGGACACGGTTTGCGAGCGGAGTGTATTTTTACAGACTGACGGCGGAGGGGTACGGGGAGACGAGGAAAATGACTTTAATAAGGTAAATTTTCATTATGAAAAAAATAATTCTTTTTTGTTTGCAGATTTTATTTCTGAGTGTGGTTTTAAAAGCGGCAGATACCGTTTCGGCAAAGTATTTTCCGCTCGCCGTCGGGAATAAATGGGTGTATTTGAATGCATATTCGATGGGGGGCCCATATTCATATTGGATAACCGTATCGCAAATTTCCAAAGATACATTAATAAATAATAAGAAGTATTTCTTTATAAACAGATTCTACGAATGGACATTTAAATATCTTTGAACCTTCTTACCTGACTTGTAATTATGAAAGAATGTTTTATGATTTATCGGTTGTTGTCGGTGATAGTTGTAATAGCGGGTTATGTAATGACAATAATTATATTTGTACTCAGATAAAGGACACTTTGCTTTTCGGAATAAATTCGAGAATAAAGACATATTATTATTATACTTCGGGACACAATGGTGGTGGATCCAGTACTAAGAATTTTGCATTAGAACTTGGATATATATTTGGCAGTTGGCATTATTCCAGCGTCTATGCCCAAGATCATTCCATTTACACTTTAAGAGGTTTTATAATCAACGGACAATTATACGGCGATACAACATTAACGCTTGTAAATACAATTAGCACAAATATTCCCGATAAATATTCGTTGTCACAAAACTATCCGAATCCGTTTAATCCTGTGACGAGGATTAGATATGAATTGCCGC
>JAPLFI010000618.1 GCA_026390755.1 Ignavibacteriota bacterium | reverse complement strand
ACTTAGGCTGGCAAAAAAGCAGGCAGAAACTTCAAGCGAAAAATTTACTGAATTATTCGACTTTGCTCCGTCAGGATATTTTACACTTTCGAAAGAAGGTAAAATCATTGAGCTAAACCTCAGCGGGGCAAAAATGCTTGGACAAGAACGCTTGCGATTAGTTAACCGCAGATTTGGTTTATATGTTTCCGCAGATACACGGCGGATTTTTAATAACTTTTTAGAGAAAGTTTTTGAAAACAAAATTATAGAATCGAGCGAGGTGACATTTTCAGCTAATGGCAATTTGCTGATGTATGTACACCTTTCCGGTACTGTTACCGATCACGGAGAAAAATGCCTTGTTACCGCGATTGACATCACAGAGAGAAAGCAGGCGGAGGTTGCATTGAATGAAGCTATTGCTTTAACGGAGGCAGCACTTGATTCTATTCATAACGGTATTCTTGTTATCAGTGCCAATGGTTCAGTCATCAAATCCAACACTAAATTTGCTGAGATGTGGCGTATTCCGGAAGATATCCTTGCTTTAGGAGACGATAAAAAACTATTAGACAATGTAATTAGCCAGCTATCTTACCCTGAAGAATTCATTGCAAAGGTAGAGGAATTCTACAGAAAACCTGAAACAGAGAGCTCGGACATAGTAAGCTTCAAAGATGGACGTATTTTCGAACGCCTCTCGAAGCCTATGTATCTTGGGTGGGAACCGATTGCGAGAGTATGGTCTTTCCTTGATATCACAGAACGTAAGAAGGGGGAGGAGACATTACGGAAGAGCGAAGAGAATTTACGAAAGATAAATGCCGAGAAGGATAAATTCTTTTCAATCATTGCTCACGACCTGCGAAGTCCGTTTAATGGATTTTTAGGGCTGACAGAAATAATGGCGGAAGGGTTGCACGGCATGACACTGGATGAGATTCAGGAAATTGCGGTTAGCTTGAAAAACTCAGCCGCAAAGCTTTACAATTTACTCGGAAATCTTTTAGAGTGGTCGCGCATGCAAAGGGGTTTAACTGCTTTTGAGCCTCGATTAATTTTACTGATGCCGAAGATTACAGAGAGTATGGCGCTGGTAACAGAGGCGGCTTATAAAAAAGAGATAGCTATTAGCTATGATATTCCCGAATACTTATCGGTTTTTGCGGATGGAAATATGTTTGAAGGCATCATACGTAACTTATCCTCTAATGCGGTGAAGTTCACTCCCAAAGGCGGAAGCGTATATGTCTCAGCTTAAGGACACGGGTATCGGGATGAATAAAGAAATGACAGATAATATTTTTCGTCTTGATGTAAATACAAGCCGAAAAGGCACGGAAGGTGAATCGAGCACGGGACTGGGATTGATTATCTGTAAGGACTTCATAGAAAAACACGGAGGGAAATTGAGAGTGGAGAGCGAAGAAAGAAAAGGGAGCACGTTTTATTTTACGATACCGGGAAAAGTTCAGAGTAATGCCGGGGAACATTTTGAAGTTGTTTCGGAAGCAGAAATATTTGAGGCTAACAAAGGTGAGATTAAAGACCTGAAAATATTAATTGCCGAAGATGACCTGCCATCGGAAATGTTCATTAGAAAGGCAATCAAAACAATCGGCAAAGAGATTATAAAAGTGAGAACCGGAATAGAAGCCATTGAAATATGCCGTAATAATCCGGACATAGATGTGGTTCTTATGGATATTCAAATGCCCGGAATGGACGGATACGAAGCCACGCGACAAATCAGAAAATTTAATAAAGATGTGGTAATTATATCGCAAACAGCTTTAGTGCTAACCGGTGAAAGAGAAAACTCGATAAAATCAGGGTGCAATGATTATATTTCAAAACCCCTTATAAAAGATGAATTAATTACGATGATAAAAAAACATTTAGGCGGTGTTAAGTGTTAAGCAGGTGAAAAAAACGGCGGGAAATTTATGTGGATAGTGAAGAGGGAAAAGGAAGTACGTTCCGCTTTATTTTGAATGCCGACAACCTTCAGCCGTAATCAAAATTGCGCAAATTTTTCTACTTCATTTTTGAAGATATCTCTATATATTGCTCATATAGAAATTATGATAGAAGTCTGCAAAATATTAATTATATGTTTGTTCTGTGTTTCTTTATCAAATGTGTTTGAAAATGAAACATCACAGAATATTTTTCCCGCACATCAGTCTGAACAATACAGTGCAAAAAGCTTAATTTCGGAAAACAGGGCTAATACAAATTCAGGATTTGAATCGTTATCCGAGGACGATTGCTTTGATGAATACATCCTCAAAAATGCAACCTTTTATTCATATATCAAATCAGAACTGTTTTTTACTTACATCATAAATATTCCGCAGACGATAAATGCTAATATCTGGCGCCCTCCGCAAAATTCATAGCTTTGAATTGTAAATTTATACGGAATATCTTTAAATAATTACATTTAATAAAAATTTTAATTATAATAATATGAAATGTCCTGTTTGTAATAATATTAATTTATTAATGTCCGACAAAAACGGCGTTGAAATTGACTACTGTCCTGAATGCCGCGGAATCTGGCTCGACAGAGGCGAACTTGAAAAAATAAT
>JAPLFI010000321.1 GCA_026390755.1 Ignavibacteriota bacterium | reverse complement strand
GTGTTTTTACCGGTAAATTTTTCTCCGATAAAAACGTGTCCGAGATGCCCGCCGCAGTTTGCGCAAATTATTTCAGTTCTCTTACCGTCTTTATCGGGAACGCGTTTTACGGCTCCCTTTATTTCATCGTCAAAGCTGGGCCAGCCGCAGCCAGAATCGAATTTATCTTCCGAGCGGTACAGGGGTGCATCACATCGTTTACAAAGGTAAGTCCCCTTTTGTTTGTTATTTTCGTATTCACCCGTGAATGGCATTTCCGTGCCTTTGCTGAGTATTACTCCTTCTTCTTCCGGAGTGAGAGTGTTGTATTTTTTATTTGTATCCAATTGTTTCGCAGTTATATTATTTGTTGATTTACCCCTTGCACATCCGAAAGAAAGGATTAATGCAGAAATAAACAGAAAAAACAGCTTTGTTACAGGCTTTATCATAAAAACTAAAACGGAATCAGGACAGAAAAAATTCCGGTCAATAGTTATTTGCAACAGGAATCCGACGGGAAGTCAAAGTCCCGTATAAAATAAATATAAGTTAAAACAGAGAATATTCGCCGTAAATTAAAGGTGAATTTACTTTTTCTTTTTATAAGTGAGTGTATTGCCTCTGCCGACGTATGAAAGTTCAAGTTTTGCATCATTAACATTAACGATAAAGAAGCATCTGTTTCCGTCGGGGTCGAAGACCGTCATATATTTTCCGTTCGGATTTGCTTTTACATTAGCATTTGCGAGGCAGGTATCGCCGATTGCAAATTTGAATGTATCGGGTTTTTCTCCTTCATACAATTCAATCCATGCATTCGCCTTAGCCTGCAGCTGAGATTTTGCATCATCGGTAGAAATCCAGGTACCTTCGAGCACTGTGTTTTTAGTCTCAACTTCTTTTACTGTTTCCTTTTTTACTGTGGTGTCTTTTGCCGGGGTTGTTACTTTTTCTGTTTTATTGCCGCAGGAAAATACCATTAATGATATTACTGCGACAAAAACAACCGTGAACAGGTTAATTTTTTTCATTTTGATTATGATTATTTGTTATCTGAAATTTAATAAAATGCTTTCTTATTTATTGCTTTCCTGCTCTATGTTTTTCTGCAGTGAGTCGAGCTCCTGCTGAATGTTTCGCAGTTCTTCGTCTTTTCTTTTTAATTCAGCGTTCAGGCTGTCGAGGGATGCATCGGCATTCTTATTCTGTTGTTTCAGATTCTCAACGTCCACTCTGATTTTTTCGAGCTGTTTAGCCCTTTGTTCTTCCTTTTCAGAGGAAGTACAACCGGTTAAGCCGGAGAGGCTTATGATGACGATTGAAAATACAATAATTGCAGATATTAAGCTCTTTTTCATTATATAATTGGGTTAAAGTATTTATTTAATAAAATAATGCCATAACAAGTAATTTACAATGTAAAATTACCTTTAATTTCATTCAAAATATTGATATTTTGAGGTATATGAGGAAAATACCACACGTAACACGTCAAAAGAAAACACATTACATCTTATAATATGAAAGATTTTATATTTAAACCGTTCAGCGAAATGACCGACGAGGATTATAAATTCGTCGGGTTTATGTCCGGACTGGAGATTCATCAGCAGTTGATGACGAAAAAAAAGCTCTTTTGCAGATGCCCTGCCGGTATGTATAACCATCATTACGACGCCGAAATACTCCGCCACATGCGCCCTACTTTATCCGAGCTCGGAGAGTATGACGGTACGGCACTGATGGAGTTTAAGACCAAAAAAGAAATCATCTATCAGATCAACCGCGAGTCGGTTTGCACATACGAAATGGACGACACACCTCCGTTTGAAATAAATGACGACGCGCTTGACATTGCCATTGAAATCGGTATGCTGTATAATTCCGCAACGATTGACGAAATTCACATTGCGCGCAAACAGTATCTTGACGGAAGCATCCCAACGGGGTTTCAGCGCACTGCGATTGTAAGCGTAGGAGGGCAAATTCCTTATAAAGACAGACAAATAAATATTATACAGCTCTCCATAGAAGAAGATTCATGCCGCGAAATAAGTGATACAGGACACCGCAGGGTTTACGTAGCCGACAGGCTCGGAATGCCGCTTATAGAAACGGTCACTGCTCCCGATATGAAGACCCCCGAAGAAGTTGCCGAGGTTTGCAAAATCCTGAGCAATATTGTGAAAAGCACGGGTAAAGTAAGAACGGGCGCGGGGGCGGCACGTGAAGACGTGAACGTAAGCGTTGAAGGCGGAACAAGAATCGAAATTAAAGGCGTACCTTCTATAAAACGAATTCCCCTGCTAACTTACAATGAAGCGATGAGGCAATGGAATCTGCTGAGGTTACGCGAAGAACTCGGGAAACGCGGAATAACAACTGAAACATTTGCTTCAAAAACTGATGACGTAACACGCATTCTGCGTAAAGCCCTGTATCAACCAATTGCCAACGCGATATCCGAAGAAAAATCCGTTTACGCAGTTACACTAAGAAGATTTAAGGGACTGCTTAACTGGAAAACACAAACGGAGACATATTTCTCTAAAGAAATTTCCGACAGGGTACGTGTTATTGCCTGTCTCACTACTTTACCGAATATCATACACTCCGACAGTACATCCGAAACAATATCAATTGCCGAGTGGCAAAAAGTTAAAAAAACCGTGGGCGCAACCGAAGAAGATACGGTTGTTATAACATGGGGAAACGCAATAGACGCCAATACATCAGCAAAAGAAATTATTATACGGGCAAAAGAAGCGACTATCGGCATTCCTTCGGAGACGAGACAGGCGCAGAAAGACGGTACAACGGGATTTGAACGAATATTACCCGGAGCGGACAGGATGTATCCCGATACAGACCTGCCGCCGAAGCGAATTCCTGCCGGGCGGAAGAACATAATCAGAAGCGGTCTGCACGAACCGATCTGGGAACGGGAGAAATGGTATAAGAGCCTTGGTATTCCTGCGGATGTTATGGAACCGCTCGCGATTTCAAAAAATGCCGCGCTGTTTAAGAAGGCTGTAAATGAGCTGGGAATTAATCCCATACTTGCCGCAGTTGCACTGATACAATATCCGAAAAGGCTGAAGAAGATGAAGGCTGACCCGGAACAACTTAACGAAGAGATTTTTCTTGGCATCTTCAGGGCTTTTAATCTTGGTTTGATTTCAAGGGAAGGTATTATCAGAGCGATGTTTGACGCAACTAAATACGGAAGTTTTGAACTTGAACATCTGGCGCCGACCGTTGATGAAAACTCGCTTGAGAAAATAATTCAATCTTCAATTTCGGAAGTTAAAAAGATGAAATTGTTTAACGATAATAATTTTGAAAAAGTCCTGACGGGAAACGTGATGAATAAAGTACGGGGGCGCATTGACGGTAAACTTGTAATAAAGTTTATAAAAAAAATTTCCGGGGAGAATAAGAAATGACTAATAATGATTTATATAAAGGTTATAAAGGCGGAGCTTTAGAAACGCTGAAGAAGTTTGAAGCGCTTGTATGGTGCGATGTTGAAATAATAACGGGTGATGCGATGTTCAAAGGTATTATTCTCCCGCGCTCAGAAACTTCCGACCACCTGCATATTGTTTTGAAATTAATTTCAGGTTATAACATAGGAGTTGCCGCGGATACTGTAAAAAATATTAAGATATTCGGACGCAAGGAAGCGCATTACAAAATTCCCGAGAAAGCATTTCCTTACGACCCTGTAAAACCGAGGGTAAAATTAATCGGCACGGGCGGGACAATAGCAAGCAGGCTTGATTACAGGACGGGCGCAGTTATTCCCGCATTCACTCCGGGCGAACTGTACGGTTCAGTTCCCGAGCTTGCGGATATATGCAATCTTGAAACCGAAAAACTTTATGGAGTATTCAGCGAGAATATGGGTCCCGAGCAGTGGATGGGCGTAGCTAATGCAATCGGCAAGGAAATCGAAAAAGGCGTACAGGGAATAGTTATCGGTCACGGAACGGATACGATGCATCATACTGCCGCGGCTCTTTCATTTATGGTACAGGACTCCCCTGTTCCCATTGTGATGGTAGGGTCACAGCGCTCGAGCGACAGACCTTCTTCGGACGCCGCGCTTAACCTTATGCACAGCGTTAAAACTGCCGCTGAGAGCGATATTGCCGAAGTGCTTGTCTGTATGTTCGGACCGACTTCGGATGATTACGGCTTGCTTCACCGCGGAACCCGCGTGAGGAAAATGCATTCAAGCTACCGTTCCACTTTCAGGACTATCGGAGATATTCCGGTTGCAATGGTCAGCCGTGAAAAAATTACTCCGCTCAGGACAGATTATAAAAAACGACGCACAGATAATAACGTGAAAATCAATACGGCTTTCGAGGAGATGGTCAGCATTGTCTATTACTATCCCAACATGAAACCGGATATAGTAGATTCGCTTATAGATAACGGATATAAAGGCATCGTAATAGCGGGAACGGGGCTCGGTCACGTTAATAAACCGCTTTATCCCGCATTAAAGAGAGCAAGAGATAACAATATTGCAGTTTATATGACAGTTCAGACATTGTGGGGATATGTTCAGATGTATGTATATGATACGGGACGTGATATGATGGAACTGGGAGTAGTACCGACGGCAAATATGCTTCCTGAAGTAGCTTACGTAAAGCTGGGATGGGCGCTTGGTCAGACAAGCGACATTGAGGAAGTTAAGAAAATTATGCTTACCCCGATAAACGGTGAAATCACGGAACGCGAGCCGAGCAACGGATACCTGATTTATCAGGGCGGAATACCGGAAGTGGAAGCATTTATTTCAAAACACAGAAAATAATTGCTTTACCTTTAAACCTTTTATTAACATAAAATGTCTAACTACTTAGTATAAATTTTTAAATGGCTCTGAAACCCTGGAAGAAACTAAAATCCGAAGTAAGATTCAAGAACGCTTATTGGGAATATGTATATGACAATTGCGAACTTCCCAACGGTCTTCTGCACGAATACCATTCCGTTCATACAGGCGGGTCGGTGATGATAGTTCCGATGCTCGAAAACGGAAATCTTCTGCTTGTAAATCAATACCGTTATCTCAATGACAGGCTTAGCATTGAATTTCCGGCAGGCGGAATGAAACCGGGTGAAATTCCTGATGAGATTGCGCGGAAAGAATTGATTGAAGAAACCGGTTTTGACGGCGATATAGAGAAAATCGGAATATTCAATCCATATAACGGAGTCACCGACGAAATCTGCCATGTTTATATTGCAAGAAACCTCAAACATTCAAAAGCTCATTTAAAAGACAAGACAGAGGAGTTTGAACTGATTGAAGCGGACAAAGAAAAAGTCGGCAGTATGGTTTCATCGAATGAAATTTACGACGGCATGACACTTGCGGCGTGGTCTCTTGCGGGCAAGTATTTATATGATGACAAATCGTAGCAGTAACCAAGAAATAATGTTACAAAAATACTTTTTACACTAAACTAATATATGACAAAAAAAACATTTATATTTTTACTGACTGCGTTTATTTTACTATCGGCAGTTTTACACGCTCAGGATAAACCCAAAAGAGAAAAAAGAGACGTATCAAATATTAAAACTAAGATTACGGGAAAAGTTATGGACGGCGAGACGGGCAATCCTCTTGAATCCGCCACAATTCAATTAATCAAATTAAAAGATTCATCGAGAGTAGCCGGCACATCAACAGGAAAAGACGGCACGTTCACTTTGGAACAGGTTCCTTTCGGGAAATTCGACCTGAATGTCAGCTTTATCGGATATAATACAGCCGTTGCAAGGAGCATAATGATTACACCTAACGAGCCCGAACTCAGCATAGGCGAGATAAAACTTAAAGCCGGTTCTGAAATGGTAACTGAAATAGAAGTAACAGCCGAACGGAACATGATGGAAATGGGTATTGACAAAAAAGTATTCAACGTTGAGAAAGACCTTATGAGCCAGAGCGGAACGGCAACGGACGTGCTTAAAAATATTCCTTCGGTAACCGTTGATGCTGACGGTAAAGTGAGCATACGCGGAAGCGGCAATATTAAAATTCTGATTAACGGACGTCCATCGGGATTACTTAGTACCGATCCTGCGGGAGTTCTTGACCAGATTCCCGCAAGCGCAATTGAGCGCATAGAAATAATGAATAACCCTTCTGCGAAGTTTGACCCGGAAGGAATGTCGGGTATAATCAACATAGTATTGAAAAAAGAAAGCTCTGATGATAACGGTTATCTTTTTAATCTGAGTGGTACTGCGGGCACGGGTGATAAATACACTCTAAATGCGGGACTTTCATACAGGACGGGAGGTTTCACGGTATATGGAAATTACACATTCCGTCTGTTCAATATGACAATGACGGGAGCACTCAACAGGACTAATTACCTCAGCGATTCATTATATTTCCTCACTCAAAGCTCCGATGCGAAGATGAAGATGCTCGGACATCTGGCTAATGCAGGGTTCGATTACGACCTGGATAAAAAGAATTATCTCGGTATGTCTTTGAGTTACAGCCTCCGCGACAGGAGCCGATACGAAAATTCATTTACAAATAACTTTACAAATTTACTGGCTCCTTCGTCTTTTTATTCAAGAAATAACGACGACAGCGAAGACGAGAACGGATTAGACGCTACATTGAATTACAAGCATAAGTTCGATAAGAAACAGGAAGAACTCACTGCAATGTTCCAGTATTCGCTTTCAAAAGAAAATAACACACTTGCAATAGTTCAGCAGAACCTTGATTTTAACAATAAACCAGACGGCAGTGCACCTCAGCTTGAAAATGACTATACAGATGAAAGGATGGATATATACACACTTCAGGCGGATTATACACTTCCGCTGAAAACGGACCCTGAAAATCCGATGAAACTGAAGAGCAAAGTTGAGACAGGGTATAAAGGATACATTCGCAGGACAAACTCAGACTTCAGAGTTGAGAATTATAATTACACTTCTTCGAGCTGGATACCGAACAACCTGTTAAGCAACGATTTTCTATACAATGAACAGATACATGCAGTTTACGGGACGTATGAAAACACGTATAAAAAATTCGGTTATCAGATCGGGCTGAGACTTGAAGAATCATTAACGAAATCAGAGCAAGACGCATCTGATTTATCCTATAAAAACGATTATTTCAGTTTCTTCCCGAGTATCTTTCTTAAACAGGGTGTATTGAAGGATGTGGAAGTTCAGTTAAGTTACACAAGACGTATCAACAGGCCCAGAACAGGAATGCTGAATCCGTTTACTGATTATTCAGACCCTCAGAATCTGAGAGCGGGAAATCCGTACCTCAAGCCGGAATACATTAACGGCTTCGAGCTTGGAGTAGTTAAATATTTTACATCCATATCAATGACAACTTCGGGATTTTACAGAAGGCTTACGGATGTGATAACAAGATTTACGACAGTAACGGACACAGGAACCTCGCTGACAATACCTCAGAATATTTCCACCGGAGATACATACGGAGTTGAATTTATAACTTCAGGCGGACTTTACAAATGGTGGTTTATTAACGCAAGCGCAAGTTACTTCAGGACGGATTTATCGGGAAACGTCAGTTCAACGGAGCTCAACAACAGCGGTTACAGCTGGACGGCAAAACTTGTATCGAATATGACATTTAAGGATTTATTCGACTTTCAGCTTTCATATTTCTATCAGGGAAAATCGGTTCAGGCGCAGGGATTTTCAGAACCGGTTCAGTCGCTCGATATAGCTTTCAAAAAAGATTTTATGAACAAAAGAATGAGCCTTGGATTGAGAGTGAGCGATATATTCAATTCACAGCGCTGGGCTTCAACATCAACAGGCGAGGGTTACACTGCCACATTCAACCGCAAACGTGATTCACGCAATGCATTCCTTACATTCAGTTACAGAATCGGAACAGACGACAAGAAAATGAAAAAGAAACAAAAGAACGGCGAAGACGAGAACAGGAATGACGAAGGTTTTTAATATGATTTAGAATCACGGAACATTTTCAACAGAATTTCGGCGGCAGAAGGGGGAAGCAATTCCCCTTTTGATATTTTGCGGGTCAGATTTACCAACTCGTACAATACTTCCCTATTGGAATAAAATTCCTCTATTAAACCATCATCAATCATCTTATACATCCATTCGATAGTCTGGATTTTCCGTCTGTTGATAAAAGATTTTGAAGCATTCGTAATTTTTTTAAATTTTTCGATAACTTCCCAGAGTTCCGGAATACCTTCACCGGTTAATGCCGAGCATACTGTTGCTTCGGTTTTCCAGCCAATTGTGGCGGGCTGAATATATTTCAAAGCATAAGAAAATTCCGCCATAGCGGAGAGCGCTTTTTGAATATTATCACCGTCGGCTTTATTAATAACAAGGGCATCGGCAAGTTCGATTACCCCTTTTTTGATTCCCTGAAGTTCGTCTCCCGCGCCCGCAATCATAACGAGCAGGAAGAAATCAACCATTGAGCGGACTGTGGTTTCGCTTTGTCCTACGCCTACTGTTTCCACGAGTATTACGTCATAGCCTGCGGCTTCGCATACGAGCATTGTTTCACGGCTTTTGCGTGCGACACCGCCGAGCGTTCCGCATGAGGGCGAAGGACGTATAAAGCAGTTTTGTTCGCGCGAAAGTTTTTCCATGCGTGTTTTATCGCCGAGAATGCTTCCGCGGTTGACTGTACTGCTGGGGTCAACTGCAAGTACGGCGACCTTATGCCCCTGCTCAATGAGATACATTCCGAGTGATTCAATAAGTGTGCTTTTACCTGCGCCGGGGGAACCCGTAATACCGACACGCAGGGATTTCCCCGAATAAGGGAGAAGTTCTTTAAGAACAGACTGTGCGGCTTCTATATGCTTACGGGAATTGCTTTCAATCAGTGTGATTGCACGGGCAAGAATCGTGCGGTCATTTTTCAGTACGCCTTCGACGTATTGTTCACATGAAAGTCTTATGTGTTTACTCCGAGCAGGAAATCCTTTTTTCGCGGATTCAGGATTAATTGATTCCGGTTTTAGCGACTCCGGTTTTAGCGACTCCGGTTTTACGCCTTTAACGATTTTCGTAGCAAATGCTTCACCTGCATTTTCCGGAACCCAGTCGGGAGTGTATGAATTATTTTCTTTCTTCTTTTTTGGCATAGATATAATATTAGAAAATAATGATTCAGGATAAAGGAAGAAAGGAAGTTCATTATTAACTAATTACTATATTAACTCTAATATATTGTTAATACAATATTTATATAAGCCATATATTTATTAAACGCTCAACACAGGTAAAAATTAA
Source organism: Ignavibacteriota bacterium (assembly GCA_026390755.1). Lineage (GTDB taxonomy): Bacteria > Bacteroidota > Ignavibacteria > Tepidaquicellales > Tepidaquicellaceae > JAPLFI01. The sequence goes on along the minus strand of JAPLFI010000321.1, from coordinate 2,341 downwards.
ATCAAAAAATCATCCTTATTTAAAAATGCGATTTATCCGATTTGCCTTGAAGTATTACAGTAAAAAATAATAACTTTAGTAAATAATCAACAGAATTTGTTATAATAATGTTATACTACGCGTTATGGCAGTGACGGGATTGTTATATTTTAATAAACCATATAAACACAGTTTTTTATTTTGCAAAATAGTATAGCGGATAATATAGAACATATAAAAATAATTGTTGCAGATAAGTTGACTAAACACTTAAGAATTAAAGACATTATTTTATATGGCAGTTGGGCAAGAAATGAAAATAAACCGGACAGCGATATTGATATTGTTGTGATATTGGATGAGGAAGGCGTCAACTTCGATTACGATAATACTATAAATAAAAGAATGCGTGTTGCAAAACTATTAGCAGATGTAAAATCAATAATTGAGATTGATAATTTGGTTTACACAAAAGATGAATGGAAAATCTTATTAAAGTCCGATAGTAATTTTATAAAACAAATTGTAAAAGACGGAGTGAGCATAGCTTGAAAGAAACAACTAAAAGCTGGATTGAATTTGCTAAAAAAGATTTAATTGCCGCCGAAGAATTATTGAATAACGCCGAAGTTGCAAATGCGGAATAAATTATCTTTTAATGAGGAAATAGTAATAATGATAGATGAAATATATTTCAATGAACGATATCCTTCGGAATTTGGAATTTTGCCCTCAGGTTTTCCATCTCAACAAAAAGCTAAAGAAATTTTTGATGTTGCAGTAAAAATGCATCAAAAATGCTTATCTGTAATATAGGATTTCTAAAATAATCGACACCTTTCGCTCCCGCTTTAAATCTTGTTCTTTTTGACACCTTTGTACCCCTCTGCCTGCAGCAGATCTACCTGGCGTAGACGGGCAGGTTTCTTGAGTTAAAATTGTCCTTATATTAAATCAAGAAAAGTCCAATTCCAATTAAAGCATTATACATTAAATCCTGAAGCCTACACGGAAAACGAAATATCCCCACCCGCGATACTTACATAATAACCTTGATAATAATAAACAATATTATTAATTATGGATAAGTACGGCACAGACGGATGATGCCAAAACGAAAGCATTTACATAAATGATTTCATAAACCAAAATTAATTTTTTGTGGAAAAATTAATTAACACATTATTTCTTTTTCTATCTGCATCTCTTATTCTTAACTCCTCATTATTAATTCAAAATTGTCAAAGTCAGTGGGTATGGCAGAATCCGCTTCCGCACGGCAACACTGTATCCATAGTAAAATTTGTGGATAAAAACACGGGATGGTATTTCAGTGGTTTATCATCAAATTATAAAACTACAAACGGCGGTATCAATTGGTTTAATGAAAACTTGCCCACGAGTCAGACGATTGTAAAAGCGGATTATTTCAGGTTTGATTCACTGAACAGTCTGCTCGTGCTCGGCGGCGCGACAGGGGCAATCGTAAAATCCACGAACAAAGGGAATAACTGGATTCTGGTTGCATCTCCATCCTACAATCCTGTTTTGGATTTCCATTTCTTTAATGCAAGTTCGGGTTTTGCCGTAACCGTATATCTTTATAAAACGACTGACGGAGGAATGAGCTGGGATTCGGGAACAGGTGTCGAACGTGACCATAGATTAATTTACTTTTTAAACGATTCTGTAGGCTGGATGTGTGATTATTTTACTTTTTGGAATCATATGCCGACGACAACATATTCTTTTTACAAGACAACAAATTCAGGTAATACATGGATGCCAAAATCAAGTACAAGTTTTTATACAAACGCTAACGGTTTTAATAATTTTATTTTTAAAGATTCATCCGAAGGTTTGGTGGAAATGTACGGTTATATAAGTAAAACAACAAATTCCGGAGTGAACTGGAACAACATATACTACGGAGCAATATTTAATTTTATAAATAATACCGTATTTACTGCCGCCGGCAACAAATTCGTAAAATCAACGGACTTTGGGAATACTTGGAATGTTATTGATACGGTCTATATAAGAAAAATTAATGAAACATGTATAGAAGCCGTTGACAATTCAGATATTTATTTAGGAGGAACCCAGGGTGACATTATGAAAACAAGTAACGGCGGAGTCAACTGGTCATATCTGAACAAGACTTTCTACCGCAATAATTTAATTTCAATAAAATGTTTTGACTCGCTAAATCTCTGCGCATTTGCTCCCGGCAAATACATTTTTAAATCAAGTAACGGCGGAACGAACTGGAGAGTTCTTGACACAACTCTGTTTGGTACCGATATCATCAGTACTATATATTTTATTAATAAAGATACGGGATGGGCAGGCTGTGCCGGGG
>JAPLFI010000333.1 GCA_026390755.1 Ignavibacteriota bacterium | reverse complement strand
CGAACCGGATTTGATACAAGGGCGACAATCCTCGGTTATGTACAGCGCGGAGGTATTCCTTCCGCTTTTGACAGAATGCTCGGAACAAGACTCGGAGTCTATGCAGTCGAAATGATAAAAGATGGTAAGTTTGGCAGAATGTGCGCCTTGCAGTCGAACGAAATAACCGATATTACTATCAAGAAAGCTATCAGTAAACTCAAAACGGTTGATATGGAAATATATAAGGTCGCGCAGGTCTTCTTTAAGTAATATTATAAAACTTAATTAAATTTTTATTATGTCAGCTTTACTTCAGATGCCGTTGTACCTTTCTCTTTTAATCGTTTTCTTTGTGGGTTTTGGTATTGCTGTTTTGAGTATGCGTTTGATTAAGTACAAACTCGCTCAGGAATTTCTCCGCGAGAATCACGATGTGGCCGGTTTCATTTTCAATTCTTTTACTATGATGTATGCCGTCCTTATTTCATTTGTCGTTTTTATTAACTGGAGTGAGTATGATAAAGCACAGCAGAACATTTTTTTAGAGACCGGAGAGCTTTCAAAAATATTTACAATTGCGAGCGGCTTTCCGGATTCATTGAAAAAGGAGATTCAATATGCCGTATTGAATTATAGTGATAAAGTGGCGAACCAGGAATGGGATTTGATGAAATACGCTAAAAGAAGCGAAGAGGTTAATATCGCCTATGATAAACTATGGAGTGTTTTTCTGAAAATGGATATAAACAAACTTCCTAATCCGATGCTCTATCAGGAATCGCTGACACGCCTGAATGTATTTAGTGAAAAACGCAGGCTTCGCTATCAGTTTATGTATGTCACTATTCCCGGAATAGTTTGGTTCGTCGTTCTAATATCTGCCGCAATATCATCGGTCTTTACATATTTCTTCGGAATGAAAAACAAAATTCCTCATTATCTTATGGGAATTGCATATACAGTCGTGAATGCTATGATTCTGTTTCTTATTTATGTCCTCGACCATCCGTTCGCAAACAGCATACTTATAGGTAATGAAACTTTTCTCGAAATAATAAAACATTTTCAAAAGGTGATGTCTGCGATGTAAATCCGCTGAATATATTTGAATTTCTCGTATTTTAAATATATCTTGAGAAAATTTTGACAAGTATCTGAAAAAATATTTAACACATCATACCGGTCTGCTTACACGGCTCGGCTATTTTACAGCTCTGATGATTGTTATCAGTTCAATGGTTGGCTCCGGTGTATTCAAGAAAATTGCGCCGATGTCATCCGAACTCGGCTCGGGCGGTTTGGTTCTTCTTTGCTGGCTTATCCCTGGAATTATTACTATGATAGGAGCCTCTACTAATGCCGAGATTGCCGGACTTATCGCTGAACCCGGCGGACAATATGTCTATTTTAAAAAAATGTACGGAAAAGCTTTCGCCTTTCTTTACGGATGGTCATGTTTCTCTGTGATTCAATCTGCTTCTATTGCTTCAATAGCTTATGTCTTTGCCGAATCCGTAAATGCCGTTATTCCGTTACCTCATCTGAGCTCTGCCGCAGAGCAATTTTCGATTTTTGGTATTTTTTTCCCTCTCGAGGGTTTTGGAGTAAAAGCACTGACAATTTTTACGATATTGTTTCTTACTTCTGCTAATTATCTGGGAGTTATATTCGGCGGATATATTACAAATATTTTTACCGCATTGAAAATTACCGGTATCGTTGTAATAATTATACTCGGCTTAACCCTTAGCGGCGGCAGTATTGACAACGCCGGACCGCTTCTTGAAAAACCGGGTTTCCAATACGGCTCCTCACTCGGTTTATTCGGGGCGATGTTTGCGGCTATGCTTGCGGCTTTTTGGGCTTATGACGGATGGAATAATATCGGTTTCCTCGGAGGTGAAGTTACTAATCCGAAACGGAATATTCCGCTGTCGCTGTTCGGAGGCGTTGCAATAGTGATTCTTGTTTATCTCGCGATTAATTTTGTGTTCCTTTATGTTATGCCTGTTGATGAAATTGTAAACGTGTCGCAGACCCAGCATTCGATTATTGCTATTGAGGTTATGCGTAAGTTTCTTAACGGCAGCGGTGCGCTGTTTATTTCTCTGCTGATTATGGTTTCTACTTTTGGTACGACTAACGGGACTATCCTCGCCTCTTCGCGGATTTATTTTGCTATGGCTAAAGATAATCTGTTCTTCCGTACAGCCGGATATCACCATAGCAAATACCGGACTCCGCATATTTCTTTGCTGATGCAGGGTCTCTGGGCGTCAGTACTTGTTCTGTCTGGTTCTTTTGACCAGCTTACTGATATGCTGCTTTTTGCATCTTTTATTTTTTATGGTATGGGCGCTTATGGCGTGTTTGTCCTGCGGCGAAAGATGAAAGATGATTACCGCCCTTATAAAGCATTCGGTTATCCCGTCCTGCCCGCAATTTTTGTGCTGTTCTGCATTACTCTTGTTGTTGTGACGATTATACAAAATCCGCGCGATGCCGGTATCGGACTCTCGCT
>JAPLFI010000590.1 GCA_026390755.1 Ignavibacteriota bacterium | reverse complement strand
GATTTCTTCGAGATTTGTAATCATATTATTTTCTTTTAATGGCTATCACAACCGTAATCATCATTCTTTATAAATTGGTTACACTCATTCATATCAAAATATTCAGGGTCTATTTTGCCTCCATACAGCTCTATCATTTCTTTATAATTTTCCGTTCAATTTCTTTAACAGGATACCCGAATATTCTTCTTATTTGCCCGGATTTGTTTAGTGTGATAAATTGTTCTCCTTCTATCTCATAGCTATAATCCCAGTTAAACCCAAATTGTGTCGCTGTGTCTATTAATTTATAAACCTGTTTTACTCCGTCTTTGGCTAAACATATTGCGAGCTTATCTTCGCTGTCTAAAATCCACGCATCGCCTGTAATTGTTGAAAATAATATCAATTCATTTAAACGAACTATTCGTGAATCTCTCTTCTGTGCTCGCATTATTATGTAAGATATTTCTTTTTTTATTTCCGTCATAATTATTTTTCTTTATTTGATGCTTCAGAACTTTTTTCACGCATATTATGTTATTTTCGCAATATTTATAGCTTCTTTTTTACCTATTCTATGAATATTATTGCTTTGGCGGTAATTGAATCATAATCTGAAATTTCCACACAATATTTAATATTTTCAACTTTTATCATCAGGAAATTAAAATCGTAATTTATTTAATTGTTGCTTTATTTTCAAGTCTTAATATAAACGGTTCGCGCACCCGGTTATTTTCAGTTTTAGAGTGACGGCAAGGTTAACACAATGATTATTGTTTCCATTATTTTGTGAAGTAAATCATGTGCGGAATATTGAAATAACTATTGATTGAAACCAAGATGGATTTTAAGAGCAATTTCGGTTTTAATTAAAGTTTCTTCCGAAACGCAACCAACTTTTTTTATCAGACGGGTTTTATCTATCGTTCGAATCTGATTGCACTTTAATTTTGATTTCTGTTGAAATCCGGAATTGCTTTTTACTAACAGTATTTCAAAAGGGAAAATTTTATCTGTCTTTTGCGAAGTTTCAGGAATAATAGTGACTGTATCAGAATATTCGTTATTAATGTTATTTGAAATTATCAGAACAGGTCTTTTTTTTCCTGTTTCAGACCCTTTTACGGGATTTAAGTCGGCGATGTAAATATCTCCCCTGTTAATCATTCAAACCGTCCCCGGTTGTTAAGTCATAATCAGAATTAATTTCTCTGTCATCCTCTGCCGATGATATATATCCTTCTATTAACTCATTTTTTAATTTGCCGGCGTTTATTTTTTGCAGTTTTTCCTCTATCGCCTCTGAGATAAAACTGCTCACACTGCCATAAGGACATGCATTTTTCACTTCATCCGCAACATAATCAGGGAGTGTGATATTCACTCTTTTGTAAATTATATCTTTGTGCTTTTTCATACTGATTGTTTACTAATAATACTTATTATTAGTTTTATTGTCAATACACATCAAGCAATAAGGCTTGGCTGTATTCTAATGCTTTTAGAAAATAGCAGATTTTTTAAGTATAGCTGTCATGTTATGTTAAGCATGTCATCAAGTCTTGTAATTTTAAATATTTTTTTGACAGCCGGATTGGTGTTTATAATCGAAAACTTGTTTTCCCCGGCTTTTTTATGGTGTTCAAGGCATATACGCAAAAATGAGGAACAAATATATGTGACTTCCTGTAAATCAAAAACCACGGCGCTGTCAGCAAATTCTTCCTCGGTCATTTGATTTTTTAATTCCTGAAAGTGTTTTTCTATTACGATTACTGCCTCGTCTGTTGCCGGAGCATTCATACTGCCGGAAAAAAAGAACACTGACCTGCTGTTTTCTTTATCAAATTCTGCTTTAAACATATTTTATATTTTTAATAATTCTTATAATACTCTTTATTGAAAATTTCCGTGCCGGCATTTTCATCAAGAAATAATCCGGGCTTCACATTAAACCATTTTTCGTTGATTTTTTTCCTGCAGATCCTCTGAATATTCAGCAG
>JAPLFI010000467.1 GCA_026390755.1 Ignavibacteriota bacterium | reverse complement strand
TTCTGATTCCAGCATTGATTCATTCAGGCTCCTGATAGGTATAGGTATATACGGTTTATCATTTCTTTTTCCGCACAGATGAATCCGTGATGCTATCATATCCTTGCCTACTCCGGTTTCCCCCGAAAGCAGAACGTCAAAGTCCAGATTAGCAAGCTTTGTTATCTCATAACTGATTTTCTTCATGCTTTCGCTGGCGAAAATGAAATCGTTACTGCCTGCCGAAAGACTGTTCTGAAGACCGGTAACTTTTATCTTCAGATCTTTTTGCGCAAGGGACTGTTCAATTTTTTGTTTAATGAGATCAACATGGAAATCTTTAGTCAGAAAATCATAAGCGCCGAGTTTCATCGCCTTGACGACGTATTCAATATTATCGAACTCCGTAATAATAATTACGGGCAAATATGGGTCTATCTCAGTATGAATTTTTTCGAGAACATCAAGCCCGTGAAGATCGGGAAGCTGAAGGTCAAGAAGTACTACCGATATCCGGTTAATTTTCAGTATATCAAGCCCGAGATAAGCGGTTTCCGCAGTGAAAACATTGAAATCAGGTTTCAGCATCAAGGATACATCTTCAAGAAAATCCTTATTATCATCAATTATTAATAAATTCCGCATATTAAATTCAATTAAATTTCAATATAAAATATTTGGTAACTAATCACCCGCTAATTTAGAACGCTGATGACGCTGATTGTTATGATTAAATAAGATTTTTTTTGTTTGAAAATACTTTGCGTTTACATTCTAAATAGTTCTTTGGTTTCTTTCCGATTCCAAGAAACCATAGCCAAGCGTATTGCCGACTTTGTAAAAAGCGCCAATAATTTGTTGCGTGATTTCCGAATGTTTATAATTATCTGCGTTCATCATATTAATCTGCGTTATCTGTGTTCCATTGTATTGTTAATAATAGCTGAGTAGTTTCAAATATTCAGCTTTATTGAATCAGATTTACTGTAAAAAATATCTACTCTCATAATTAGTAAATGTTTAATTCAATAATAAATTTAGCCCCGGTTATATTCTCAGTGTCATAACTCAGCAATCCGCCGAATTTATTTACAATCTTAGCGGCATAATTCAGTCCAAATCCCCTGTTCCCGCCTTTTGTTGACACACCGATTCGGAAGAGAGAGTCTTTAATACTATCCGGGATTCCGGGACCATTATCGGCAAAAGCAACACGGATTTTTTCACCGTCCGAACTCAAACTAATATTAATACTTTTATCCGCTGTTATCGGCTCAGCCGAATTAAATGCTTCAATCGAATTTTCAAATAAAATATTGATCAATTCCGCAAATTCATTTCCGTTAATTATTGCCCTGCCGGCGCCTGAAACGTCAGTAAAAGATATTCTGATACGATTTTCTGAATGCTTTTCCATGACAGAAAATTTTTCGGCGAGAGTGCGGATAATGAGCTTAATATCCGCCGTAAAATTATCTTCGAGAATCTCTGTAACGGATTTTATGATATCTTTAACCCGAACGACATGTTTTACAATCGAATCGGATATTTTCGATAATTCATTTTCCTCCGTGTCATTAAGAACAGAGTCATAAAGTTTTCCGGCTTCATTTATCAGAGATTCCGAGTTTTCAGACAGCTCGTTTTTGAAATTACTAATCTTATCAAACACGGATATTTTAGGGATTTCAAAAGCAATAATATTCAGCATAGCGGCAATATACTCGTGCTGTGGATGGACGATAATGTTAAACTCCGCTATTAACTGCCTGAATCTCTCAAGAGTCTCCTTATTTATACGGATTGGGATATGCTCCTGAAGATTAACCTCAACATTTCCGGTTTTATATGTTCTTAACTGTTTGTAATTTTTAGCATATAATGATAGTCTGTTCAGTACCATCAACGAATTTTCGCCGTGTTTAAAAGCTTTTAACTTAACAAAAAGATTCAAATATATTCTGTTTTTTTCGGCATCGGGCGTATTTGAAATATTGCTTCTCCCTGAAGTTTCGCGTATAATAGCCTGTATCAGATTTATAGGCAGTTTTTTCTCTTTGACTTCCACATTAATAAGCGTGCCGTCCTTTTTCTTCAGTGTTCTTTTTGAGAGAACAGTTTTTCCTTCAGTAAGTTCTTCAAGCGTCAGCGGATTTTCACTCAGGTCGCTCTCGTCAATAACTTCCCGTATGTGCAGACCCACAAGTTCCTCTCTGGGATAACCAAGCAGGTTTTCCGCTTTAACATTCAGATTAACGAGATACCCCCTCATATCTGCGAGGAATATTGCGTCCACTGCCTCGTCAATAATAACCTGATAATCGTTTTTTGATTTTTCTACTGATTCAAATATTTTTTTCTGTGTAATATCTTCGTTAAGAAAAAACCTTCCTATATAACGGTTCGCCTCATCTTTAAGAATTGAGGAATATCTTCTTATAGTCGTACCGTTAATAAGCCGTATTTCATCTTCAAATGTGATTGTATTCCTGATATCGGCTAAATTACTCTGCATAGAAATAAATGATTCGGGTTCTTCAACTAATAAGGAGCATAATTTGATAATTTCTGCGCGATTAATAAAACCGCTTTTAATTTTATCGTAATATTCCCTCAGATTCCAGAAATCACAGAATTTTTCGTTTATATAAACGACTTTATCTTTTTCATAATCAACAACATAAAATCCGAAGCCCGCGTTTTGAGACAATAGTCTAAGCAGAGATTCGCTGTATTTTATTTTCTGTTCATTCTCTTTTCTTTCATTTATATCAACCAACAGCCCGTTGACATAATTTGTATCATTCTTTGAAGCACGCGATACATAATTTTCAACCCACACGTATGTGCCGTTTCTTCTTCTGCACCGGAATTCAAGTTTCAAAATATTTTCATTGTCGGAGTGTATCCATTTATCATAGCGTAAAATATAATCTGCAATATCATCGGAGTGAATAAGATTTCGTATAAAATCGTTTTCAGACATAAACTCTTCGGATGAATATCCGAGAAGTGATTTAATATTCCCGGAAATAAAATCGGCGCTTCCGCCTGATTCATAAATAACCATATTTGAAAGATTATTCATAATAGCACCGAGCTGAAATTTTACATTTATGAGTTCTGCCAGGGTTTTTTTCTTTTCCGAAATGTCCTCACGCATAAAGAGATAATTAACAATTTCCCCGCCGCCGTTATCAACCGGAAAAATAATTACATTTTCCCTGTAAACTTCACCGTCTTGTTTTAGTAATTCGCGCTTCCATTCTTTTCCGGAACTGATGGTATTCCAAAGTTCCGAATAATCATCTTCCGATAATCCCGATGGCTTCAGAGAATATAAGGACATACCTTTGATTTCCTGCTGAGTATAACCTGCTATATCAGTAAAAACCTTATTCGCCGATTCCAGAAAACCTTTTGCGTCGAAAAAAGCAATACCAACCGGGTTCTGCAAAACAGCATGAGATAATTTAACATTTTCGGCTTTAGTCATGCGTTCAGAAGTAATATCTTTATATATGTTAAGGCTTCCGTTAACCTCACCGTTAGTATCATACAGAGTCGTAACCGTTGACTCGAGATTGACGATGCTGCCGTCTTTTCTTTTTTGCGTTATGTAAGTAATTCTGAATGTCTCTTCCTTAATATATATTTCTTTCTTCGTCATTTCCGGAGAGTAATCCGTTTCACTTCCCAGCGGATTCGGTTTGCCGATAACTTCATCTTCCTGCCATCCGAATATTTTTTCGGCTCCGCGGCTCCAGAAACGAATGAGACCGTTTAAACCGATAACAACAATGGCAAAAGGTGAAGATTTCAGAACAGCGCCGAATATTTCGTTTGTTTCTCCGGCAGAGTGTATAAGGTTTTTAAATTCTGTAATATCCCTGCCTACTGCCTGAATTTCGTTTGTAATTCCGTTATCGTCTGAAATTGCATATTGTTCCCAATGAATCCACCGCCAGCCTAAGGTTGTCATTTCTCTCCGCTCATTTGTAATTCTGTAAGGTGGATGCCCGAGACCTTTCATCGCATAGAGAGTCCGCGGAAGGTCGTCAGTATGCACAAAAGGCATGAAGCTTTTACCGATAAGTTCGGAAGAATTCTTTCCGGATATTTTGCAAAATGATTCATTTACGTATGTGAATTTTCCGTGGTTATCGGTCCTGACGATAAAACCGTTCAACGATTCTATTATTCCCTTATATTTCCTCGCATTCAATAAGAGTTCGGTTTTAGTTATGTCATGTATCTCGGCCATGTTTCAAAATAGCATTATTTTTATTCTGATTAAACAGAATTTTAACGCATATTGTTTACTGATTTACTATCTGAATTTCAGCTTATCTTATATTTAAGTAACTTATGAATAAAAAATTCATGCTGGTTAAAGGAAAACACTACAGAACAATCTGGCAAAATCCAGGAAATTTAAATTCCGTTTTTATTATAGACCAAACCAAACTGCCTTTCAGTTTTTCCGTTAAGGAACTGAAGAATTTTAAAGACACTGCCAAAGCAATAGAAAGAATGCAAGTACGCGGCGCGCCGTTAATAGGAGTTACTGCCGCATTCGGCATTTATCTCGCCGCCCTTGAAGCCCGGAGTATGAAATCAGATATTAAGAAAACAATAAGATTCATCTCGGATGCAAGTAAAATTCTTTCTCAAACTAGGCCGACGGCAGTCAACCTTTTTTGGGCAATAGAAAACAGTTTAAACAAAATTAAAACGGCGCTCACCGCCGGTGAGGCTGTCAGTATATCGCTTGCAAACGCGCAAAAGATGGCGGAGGATGATGTGCAGGTATGTGAGGCAATGGGTATGAACGGATTAGAATTGTTTAAACTGCTCTATCGGGAAAAAAAACTTAAACGTTTAAATATTTTAACTCATTGCAATGCGGGATGGCTTGCGACTGTTGATTATGGAACGGCAACTTCACCAATATATAAAGCATTTGAATCAGGCATGGACTTACATGTCTGGGTTGAAGAAACAAGACCCAGATATCAGGGCGGAAAGCTCACGGCATGGGAACTCGGTGAAATGAGGATTCCGCATACTATCATAACCGATAACGCAGGAGGATATGTGATGCAAAAAGGATTAGTTGATGTTGTTATAACAGGTTCCGACAGAACAACTTTGAACGGAGATGTCTGCAATAAAATCGGTACTTATAAAACCGCACTTGCGGCGGCAGATAACAATATACCTTTTTTCGCCGCCGTACCGGTTTCTTCTTTCGATTTCAATATCAAAGACGGGATTAATGAAATTGATATCGAAGAGAGAAATTCAAACGAAATCACGGTGACTGAAGGTTTACAAGGTAAACTCATCAGGAAAGTTAAAATATTTCCGGAAAAAAGCCCGGTAAAAAATTTCGGATTTGATATAACACCGTCCCGTCTTGTAACAGGACTTATCACAGAGCGCGGGATTATACATCCGCGGAAATCCGAGATTAAAAAACTGAAATAAAAAACCCGGATTATTTCTAATCCGGGTTT
>JAPLFI010000413.1 GCA_026390755.1 Ignavibacteriota bacterium | reverse complement strand
TTCAATATTCGATACTCATTAAGTGTTAAGTGTTAAGTGTTAAGTGTTAAGTGTTAAGTGTTAAGTGTTAAGTGATTAAGTGTTAAGTGATTAAGTGTTAAGTGTTAAGTGTTAAGTGTTAAGTGATTAAGTGTTAAGTGTTAAGTGTTAAGTGTTAAGTGTTAAAACTTACGTTTCTCTGTACCTCCGTGTTTAGCTCTTATCTCTTATTCGCGAAAAAGTTCTTCCCTGCCTGCCTGTCTGCGCCAGGTAGACGGCAGGCAGGTCTGTGTACCTCTGCGTCTTCCCTGCCTGCCTGTCTATGCCAGGTAGACGGCAGGCAGGTCTGTGACCTCTCTCGTAACTTCTTTTAATAAACATATCTATTCAATATCAGAATACAGACAAACCTAAAACTTACATTTCTCCTGATTTCAGTCCGAAATTCCGAATTGCAGATTATAAAGGTATTTATAAATCCCGCCCTGCTCGATTAATTCGTCGTGAGTTCACGATTGTAATATTTTACCGTTATCAAGGACAATAAGTTTGTCGGCGTTTTTAACTGTTGATAAGCGGTGCGCGATGACGATTGAAGTCCTGTTGACCATAAGTTTTTCGAGCGCTTCCTGAACGAGATTCTCTGATTCCGAATCCAGCGATGAAGTCGCTTCATCGAGTATAAGTATCTGCGGATTCCGCAGGAAAGCCCTCGCCATTGCAAGCCTCTGTTTCTGTCCGCCGGATAATTTCAGCCCACGCTCTCCGATTATCGTATCGAATCCCTTTTCTGTTTCCATAATGAACTCGTAAGCGTTTGCGGATTTTGCCGTTTCAATAATCATTCCATCGGAAATGTCTTTAAGTCCGAATAATATATTATTCCTGATTGTATCGTTGAATAATATGACTTCCTGCGGCACGATACCGATTAATCTGCGCAGTGATTCGACTTTTACGTCTTTTATATTGATTCCGTCTATAAGTATTTCACCTTTATTGACATCATAAAACCTCGCAATCAGGTCGGCAATGGTAGATTTTCCAGCTCCCGAAGAGCCGACAAGCGCAACTATTTCCGATTTGCTGACTCGGAAACTTATATCCGTCAATATTTCACGGTATTCGTTATAAGAAAAACATACATTACGGAATTCAATATTTGATCTGAAGTCTTTCAGTTCCGCCGCGCTGATGTTATCTTTAATCTCAATCGGATAATCAAGCAGTTCAAAAATTCTCTCACCCGAAGCGGAAGATTCCTGTATCATATTGCTGACTGTTCCGAGATTTTTTATCGGGACAATCAACTGGAATAATATAAACAAAAAACCGAGAAATTCCTCCGGCTTAAGAGTGTTGTTAATAAGTATCTCTCTTCCGCCGAACCATAAAACGACAACTCCCGCCAGTATCGTAAGGAATTCGTTCATAGGCGAAACGGAATCGTTCATTATCACAATTCTCTTCATAAGGCGGTAATGCTCGTCAGACTCTTTTATGAAACTATTGTTCTTATAATCTTCGGCGTTGAATGCTCTGATTATTTTGGAAGCGTATATCGTTTCCGTTATGATTGAAATCAGGTCTGACATCTTATCCTGAGCGCGGCGGCTTCGCCTTTTAAGGGACCCTCCCAGTCTCGTTATCAGAAATATGCTGACAGGGAATATCGTAAAAGCTATCAGTGTCATCTGCCAGCTTATGAATAAAGACATTGTGAGATAAATGGCTACAAGCAAAGGGTCTTTCATCAGATTGTAAAATGTAGCCGATATGGCGAACTGTACGAGGTTAATATCGTTCGTCATAAGCGAAATAATATGTCCGGTGCGCTGTTCGGTAAAATATTTGACCGGTAAGGCGTTTATCTTCCTGAATATCTGATTGCGGAGGTCCCTCACTAAACCCTTCTCGACAAACTGTACAAGAACCGACTGAAAATAACCCGTCAGATTTTTAAGGAAAAAAGCCGCAACGATGAGAATGCATATCAGTATAATGGCATCGGGTTTTCCGTTCTTGAATATATACGATTCGAACGCATACTGAAATTGTTTATAGTAATTAAGATACTCGCCTGCCGCAGGAGCGCCCGTAAGCGGCTCACTGCCCATGAACAGTGTTTTTAAAAGCGGTATCGTGAGATATATTGAGACTGCGCTGAATATTGAAAATAAAACCGAAAAAATTACCGAAATGAACAGCGTCGTTTTGTATTTGCCAAGGTATCTGAAGAGCCTTCTGAATGTTCGCATTTATTAATTATTAATTATCGTCGGTTTTTAAAACGTTATTTTATTATATCTTAAAAAATAGCTCAATTTTTATTAAATATTAAGGAAATTAAATAATACTTTTTTTAACTTCAGTATTTCCCAAACAGAATATTTGAAAAATTTAGTGATTGCGTTTATCAGGGAAATGTCTTATACTGAAAGTAAATATAATATACATGTTTTTCCTTAAAACATTTTTATAAAATAAAAAAATCAAAAAGATGAAAAAACTATTTACTCTCTTATTGCTGGCTGTTATCGTCAGCTTTGCAATAGATTTAAGCGCCCAGACAGGGCAGGACTGGAAGTGGCTGAACCCCGCTCCGCAAGGCAACACGTTAAGATATGTAAAAGCGTGGGACTTAACTAACTGGTATGCGATCGGATATGCAGGAACGTTCATGAAAACCACAAATGCCGGTACTAATTGGACATTCCACCATAAAGCAGGCGGACAGTATTTAGCATATACAGGACAGTCAATAAATATGTATGATGCTCATTTTATTAACCAAAATACGGGTATTGTTGTCGGTTCATCTTCCGTTAACGGAGGCATTGTGAGAACAACAAACGGAGGAACAACCTTCGACACAATTTCAGGTTTGCCGGTAACGGGGATTTTCTATCAGGTCCAGTTTCTGAATACAACGACAGGTTATGCAGTCGGAACCACTGTGCCGAAGATATATGTAACAACAAATGCAGGTGTAAGCTGGACAGGTTTAGCAACTGCTCCGACGACTACGCTATACGATATTTACGCTTTTGATGCTAACACCCTGATTATATCAACTACATTAGGTAATGTTCAAAAATCAACTGACGCAGGCGCAACATGGTCGGCGGTAATTCCGACCGGAACTACAACAGTAGGAAATAAATTGCATTTTGTAGATGCAAACACAGGATATATCGCTGGTGCAACCGGAAAATTCGGCTTTACTACGGATGGCGGTGCAACATGGACTTCTAAGACCGTAACAGTAGGCGCAACAACAAATACTTCGGCTTACTATGACATTGCCGTTGCATCATCAAAGGTCTTTTTAACGGGAGACCCTAATTATATTTTCAAAACAGAAAATAACGGAACAACATGGGATACTGTAGGATTCACGGCAGTTGACGGCTCACAGCCGTGGACGAGTACATATTATTCAACATCACTTTCTGTAACCGGTGATACACTTGTTACTGTAGGTGCATTTGGTTTAATTAACGTAAGAGTAAATGCAAGTGGCAGAAGAGTATTCACAACTTTGAAAAAAGCCGGAATTTCTTATGATATATGGGCGCAGAATTCAAGCGCTGCAGGTTTAATTTTAGCAGTAGGCGCAAGATCATCGGCATTGGCAGCGGCTGACCAGGTCTTACGCTCCACAAACGGCGGAGCATCATGGAATCTGGCAACATTCCCTGCAACTGCATTCGGATTTCTGAACAGTATTCACATGATTGACAATAACACAGGATGGGCTTGCGGCTCTGTTGCAAGTTTATTTAAGACCACAAACGGCGGCGCAAGCTGGGATTC
>JAPLFI010000344.1 GCA_026390755.1 Ignavibacteriota bacterium | reverse complement strand
TTACATACCATTTTCGCTGTCATTGGACTTTTTTCATATATTATTTTCTGTTGGATATCCGGTAAATGCGGAAATCTACATGCTTGATATAGGGCTTCGGTTGTTAAAATCTTTATACCATTTACATATAATGGAAAACCAGCAGCCATATTAGATAATTCGCCAAATGCTTCTTTAGTTTTTCTAAATATACAAGCTGCTCCTAAGTGATACGTTCTCTCCTGATATTTGCTATTATTTCCCATTTACAATAATTATTAATTAGTATTATTTTTTACAAAAAGGGGATAGAATCCACCTCCAAGATACCAGAATACCAAAGGAGTATTATTTGGTACGTTTCTCCATGTGAAGCATAATGTCCCGAAACCAAAAGTTTTTTGCGACGGCAACGCAAACCCTAAAGCACGAATATTATTTTTGGTAGTTTTCGCTTTACTCAATATTTCAATTCCTTTGTTTAAGATAATATTTTCAAATCGAATTCTATTCTCTTTTGAAGTAAATAATATTTCTCTTTTAGGCATTCCATCTTTTCGATAATATTCACTGATAGCAGGACTATACTTTTTCATTGTCATGTAGTCGTCTACTTCTTTCGTAATTTTACTTTCATATTTTAAAATAATTTCATTTTTTATAATCTCCGACGGGAATACAAAATCTAATGTTGATTTTTCATCCTGTTCATAATTTTGAACATTTATACGATATCCTAATTGCATTTTTTCTTTTAGTGTTTTATTAATATAATTTTCTATTTCTTTAAGTTTCTTATGGTAATTTTTATTATGGCTAACAATATAAACTAACATAATATTTGCTTTATCTGTTTTTATTGCATCTATATTTTTTAGCGTATAATCGTAGCTTTTATATACCCATTCCTTTATATCATAATAAAGAGTATTGCCAGTGCATAATATATCATCAAGATATATAAAATATTTTTTTGAGTTATTTCCGCAATCACTAATATTAAAACAATATTTTGCTTTTAATATTTCGCCAAGTAATTTTAAAAGAACCTTTTGGCTCTTTCCTTCAGGTTGTAAATCTAAAAATATAGTATCTTTTAAAAAATCAATTTGATTAGAATAACCGTATTTAATAGTAAGCTTATCTATTACACTTATTAAGAAAGATTCTACTGTAATTTTCGAGAAATATCTTGCGGTAAATATATGTATCAATTCATTAAGCATAAACTCTCGGTCAACTTCGTTGAATTGATTAATCCACTTTGATATTCTTTCAGTTGTCATTATAACATTTGAATCAACTTCGTCTGCTCGATAGTCTTTGATAATTTCGTAAAACGTTTCAATCAACTTATCTTTTTCATCATTTTGTTTTACTTTTTCTATTACTTCAGGTTTCTGGAAATTATACGGTGCATCTTCTGTTTCTAATAAATACCATCCGCTTTTATAATTACTATATTTATCTTCGTAAATTAACTCTGACTCTAATTTATATTTAAAATGAAAGGATCCATCTACAAAATCAGTAACATTAAGAAATATGCCCTTAAAAGCTTTTTTATACTTTGTATTGATAAAAATACATATTGTATTTTCTTGAATATTATCATTTGCAATTCCGTTTTTTAAGCAACCAATATCGTATTTAGTTTCATAATCACCTAATTTTAGAAAAGTATTATTCCATTTGGTAATCATTAAATATTCCATGTACTATTAATTTTTGTATATTTAGAGAAATGGTAATTTTCTACTTAAAGTATTTTTCAAAACTGTACACCTGTAATTCTATATCAGACCTCATTTAAAAAAGAATTCATAAATCGTTCTATTTCCTAATGAAACAGATGATAACGACCGAATTTGATATTTCCGTTTTTTTATTCAACTTTTATTTATTAACTAAAACGTACAATTAATATATTATTAAATGTTATAATTATTCTAACAAATTTTGCCCAACATTTAAAGCTTTGAATAGACTATAATGAATATTATAAGTTAAACCAGTTTTTACTTTAGGTGATATAGTTGAGTAATCTCTTTCCCTAAAACACCACCTAAAATATTTTTCATCTTGGGATTTCTCTATATAACATATTACATTTGTTTCATACATAAATTGTAAAAATTTTTCAGCACTATCGCAGAATACTGGTAGTAATATTTTATTAGTTTCAATATATTTTATTAAATTTTTATATGCAGATAAGTAATTATCATAGTTAAAGCTATAATTTCCTTTAAGGAATTCAAAAAATTTTAAAAATACCTCATAATCACTTTCGCTGTAATAAAATGCGAGATGGTCTTTAATTTCGCCTAATTTGTATTCAGAGTATTTTGATAAAAAATCATGGTCGGTAAAGTTAGCATAGTTAAATACATCATGTTCATCAATTTTATCCCTTTTAAAATTGGTTTGTAATATTTCTAGCATCGCAATAATATCCCTTGGTCTAAATAATGAATATCTTAAAAAACCAATAAAAGAATTATCTTCTAATTTATCTTTTCTACGGTAATATATTTTATAGGGAAAATAATAATCCCAACATTCCCCTAAAGAATATTTTTCATCTTGTTGTGACTCTAATAGTCTATCTATCATTTCAAATAAGAGAGATGACCTGAAATGTGGGTAGGTCGTTCTCCAATCAAGTAAAACTGAATTATCTCTATATTTGTTGTTTAAATTTTGAAGTCCCAAAGTTGAAAATATATCCGGTCTTATTAATAAAACAACCTTCATCCTTCCACTTGAATCTTTTATAGATGAAAAAAAGTCATTATTTACTTCCCATACTGCATTTGTTAATCCTTTAACACAGTCTAAATAGTCCACGTAGGGTATATTTTGTGGCCTAATATCAATTCCATCAATAAATAAAATATGATTTTTTTTTAATTTGACTGATTTTAATCCATCTTCAAATTTTCGTTTTATATATAATAAATTTGTTTGGAAATGGTTTTCGGAAAATGAAGTGGAGCTTTCGCTTCCAAGATTTACTTTTAAATATTTTGCAATTAATTCCGCAGCATGTTTTGATTTTTCGACAAAGTTTAATGCATACACTATCTCCGGACTAAACGCAGAGTTATAATATTCGTCGATAGCATAATTTATAGCTTTTAAAGACATTGAAAATTTCGAGAATATACTGTCTGATTCTATTTGAATGATTGTTTTTGAAATTAAAACATATAAGATAACTTTCCAAATACTAGTATAATCTGAAAGGGTCAAATGTTTTTCTTTTTTCAAAACTAGGAATTTTTGATAATCTGTTTCCCGAATGTAATTTATAGAACTTAATGTATTTTTATAATCGTTATTATTGAGAAACATAGCATATGCAGTTTTCCCAGTACCTTTCTCACCTATCAAAAAATATGTTGTACTTTTTAATAATTTATCTAAATCATCAGTTCTAACAAATATCTTATTAAATAAATCTTTAAACTCATTTGAACGGTAATTTTCAGCATCTCGAAAACCAAATTTTAGATCTTTAATTAATTTCATATTATTATACTAAATTAAAAATATCCGTCAGGGATTTCTCCCTGACGGATGGTTTATAAATTTATAATAGATTCCCGATAAGAGCATTCGGGAATGACAAAGAACTACTTCTTCAATCTTTCTTCTATCTTATCCAGTTCGGTGGCAAGTTCTTTTGGGAGGCGGTCACCGAATTTTTTGTAGTATTCGCGCATTTCGGCGACTTCGGCAAGTCCGGTTTCTTTATTAATCGTGAATAGTTTCTTCAGGTCGTCTGCCGAGATATTGAGCCCTTCGATGTCAAGCGCACCTTCTGCCGGAAGTCTGCCGATTGGCGTTTCAAAGAATTTTCCCGTTCCGTTAACTCTTTCGATAATCCACTTCAATGCACGGATGTTGTCACCGTAACCGGGCCATATAAATTTGCCTTTTTCGTTTTTGCGGAACCAGTTTACGAAGAATATTTTAGGGAGTTTATCCTGAGTTGACATTCTTCCAATCTGAATCCAGTGCCCGAAGTAATCGCCCATGTTGTATCCGCAGAACGGAAGCATGGCGAAGGGGTCGTGACGCAGTGCACCTACTGCACCTGCTGCCGCCGCAGTGGTTTCGGAGGCACAGGCAGAACCCATGTAAACTCCGTGATTCCAGTCGAATGATTCATTCACCAGCGGTACAAAACTTTCGCGGCGTCCGCCGAAAAGGAATGCGCTGATTGGCACGCCTTTGGGGTCTTCCCATGCGGCATCAATCACAGGACACTGCTTTGCAGGCGCTGTGAAACGCGAATTCGGATGCGCTGACAGTTTTCCGCTTTCGGGGGTCCATTCGTTTTTATTCCAGTCAATAAGGTGTTTGGGTTTTTCGTCCGTCATTCCTTCCCACCAAACATCTCCGTCATCAGTGAATGCAACGTTTGTGAAGATTGAATTGCTCTCGCAGGAAAGCATTGCGTTCGCATTCGTCTTCATTGAAGTGCCGGGCGCAACGCCGAAGAATCCGTATTCGGGATTGATGGCGTAGAGACGTCCGTCGGGTCCGAATTTCATCCAGGCAATGTCGTCACCCACTGTCTCAACTTTCCATCCGGGAATGGAAGGTGTGAGCATCGCAAGATTAGTTTTTCCGCAGGCAGACGGGAATGCCGCCGCAATATATTTCTTTTCTCCGTTCGGAGGAGTAATGCCGAGTATGAGCATGTGCTCTGCAAGCCAGCCTTCATCATGCGCAAGTACCGACGCGATGCGGAGAGCAAAACATTTCTTGCCGAGCAGTGCGTTTCCGCCGTAACCGCTTCCGTATGACCATATCGCTCTCTCTTCGGGAAAGTGCGAAATATACTTGGTTTCATTGCATGGCCATGCAACGTCTTTCTTTCCGTCTGTGAGCGGATAACCAATACTGTGAAGGCAGGGAACGAAATGTCCGTCTTCGCCGAGTACATCGAGCACCGCTTTTCCCATGCGTGTCATAATGCGCATATTGATTACAACGTAAGGTGAATCAGTGATTTCAATTCCTATATGTGATATATTTGAGCCGAGAGGTCCCATGGAGAAAGGAATGACGTACATTGTGCGCCCTTTCATGCATCCCGTGAAGAGTCCTGTCAGTATTTTTTTCATTTCGACGGGAGCCATCCAGTGATTTGTGGGTCCGGCATCTATTTCTTTTTCTGAGCAGATGAATGTCCTGTCCTCAACGCGGGCAACGTCTTTCGGGTCGGATACAACCCAGTAAGAGTTCGGGCGTTTGGGAATGGGCGTGAATACGCCGCTCGCTACATATCCTTCGATGAGCATGTTGTTTTCTTCTTCGGAGCCGTCGCACCAGTGGATTTTGTCGGGCTGAGTCATTTTGGCGACTTCGTCAACCCATGCAAGGAGTTTTTTGTTCTTCGTCATTTTATTCCTTTCGAGTTTTTAATTAATTATATTTATCTTATAGTTTTATTTTTTGTCAAATTCTATTTCTTTCTGTTCCGGGTTGTTCTTGCGGCTGACATCATGAGACATTAATATTGCCAGCGGACATGTACTCTCAAACTTGCTGAGAACGATTTTTATCATACTCATTACGGGAACTGAAAGTATCATCCCCACGATTCCCCAGATATATCCCCAGAATATAAGTGAGAAGAGAAGCAGTATAGGACTGAGGTTAAGACGGTCTCCGAGTACTTTCGGCTCAATTAAACTTCCGAAAACACTTCCCATTACCATCATAATTATCAGTAAAATAATCGGAGTTAAGATATTATCATATTGTATAAGAGCCGTAAGGAAAGGCAAAAGTGTAGCAACAAATGCACCGATGTTCGGTATGTAAACAAGCAGAAAAGTAAGTACACCCCAAATCAGGGCGAAATCAAGCCCGAAAATCCAGAAGATTATCGTAATGGATAAGGCATGAGCGAAATTAATTAGTGTTTTGCCGACTATGTACTTCCGCACATCCCTGAATATATCTGTCAGCGTTTCAGTGATTTTACGCGAGCGTTCTTTTGAGAATGCCTTTATGACGCGGCGCTTAATATTGCTGAATTCGGATAAGAGAAATATTACGTATATAAGTATCAATACGAAATTGGTAAATATACCCGCAACACCGGAAATCAGGTCGGTGAGCATTGTCGCGAATTTCTCGCCCGTGAATATTTTCGTTACGTCAAGATTTTCTTTAAGCGATTGCGACGATACACCTATTGAGACGAGATAGTTAACAAAATTATCAACGAGTAAAACCGATTTTTGTGTATATTTCGGAATTTCATCCCTGAACGAATTGATGCTCGTATAAACAAAAACACTGATTATGTTTGACAGTATAATTATTGCTATTACAACGACAATTATCGCGGCGAAAGACGGCACTCTCTTTCTTTTCATCCATTCGTAAAACGGCTCGAAAAGGAATGATATGATTATAGCCACGAAAAACGGCAGTAATATTGCCTGAAGTTCTTTCAGGACAATAAAAGATAAAGCGACAATTATAAAAGCCGCCGCAACCGTTACGATGCGATTATTTTTTATGTCATTCATTTTGTATAATCTATTATTTTCT
>JAPLFI010000136.1 GCA_026390755.1 Ignavibacteriota bacterium | reverse complement strand
TTATATCAGATATCCAGATAATTCTGCTCTTCGTCTTTGAAAAGTTTCAGGATTTCGGCTTTTGATTTTGCAGAGGATAGTTTTTCCCTGAATTCATCTTTATTCATAAGCCTTGATATACGGCTCAGGAGTTTAATGTGAATATTAAGCATACTGTCCTTGCCGACAAGAAGAAAAATATATTTCACCTTTTCACCGTCAATAGAATCAAAATCAATCGGTTCTCCCAGTGTGGCAAAAGCCGCGGCAATATCCTTTATATCGTCAGATTTACCGTGCGGAATAGCGAATCCTTTTCCGACTCCGGTTGATACAAGTTTTTCCCTTTCGAAAACACACTTGCGAACTTTTTCGAGGTCTAAGATATTGCCGGAGTTATTGGCAAGGTCTATCATTTTGTTAATGGCATCGGATTTATCCTGAGCGGATACGTTAATGTCAATAATCGCTTCTGTTAATATATCGCTGACTTTCATTTAGAAAAAAATTTAGTTTTTAAATTGCTTAGTTTGTATAACCTTTTATTTTAATCTGATATTCTTCTATTAGCTGTTCTGATCTTTTTTCCGATGCCGTTTCAACGTTCAGATGAACAAGGTTCCTGGATTTATCGGGTATGCAAAGCACGACGTCGGTATTGTTTAAAAACACTTTGACGCCGTCTATCAACTGCTGTTTGTATTTAATCGTGTCTTCCATGAAGACGCGCATTATTTTACCTTTGTCTTCGCGCGTGCAGGGAATATTGATTTTTTTCATGTGGAGCTTCGGAACCATTGCGTCAATCTCGTCAACATTCATTTTAATCTTTGCAAGCATTTCAAGTATCTTTGCGATTAAGTACATTCCGTCAGTTGCGTAAAGGAAATCCGGAAAAAAAATACCGCGCCTTGTGCCTCCGACGAACTTAACTTCCCTGTCATTACACGCCGTCATCATCGAGTAATGTGAATCTTTTACCCTTATCACTTCAACTCCGTATTCATCCGCAACTATATCAACTTCCCTTGATGCCTGCACGGGAACGGCTATTTTCTTTATTCCCGGAGTTGCCATCAGGAACATCTTTAGCACAACAACAAGAAACCTGTCGTCCGAAAGTATATGTCCCTCGTGAGTGCCGAGCCAGATTTTTTCGCCGCCCGCATCAATCATGAATCCTATGTCATAATTAAGCGACCTGACGGCGTAGCAGAAATTCTCGGATGCTTTTTTGAATTCATTAGCCGAGCGCGTGATTCTCTCTTTATCGAGATGCGCTGATAAAGATACTATTTCGCATTTGAAATCACCGAGTATGTTCGGGAATATTGTTGACGCTATTCCGTATGAATAATCGAGGACTATGTTGAACTTTCGCTTGCGGATTGCCTCAACGTCTATACTGCTCAAAAAATGCTCTTTGTATTTTTCATTTGTCCTTTCAGGGAATTTCAGCGTACCGACGTCATAGAAGTCCGCGCGCTGATATTCTTCGCTGAAGAAGAGTCTTTCGATTGATTTTGTCTTACCGCTCGACAGGTCTTTGCCGTCTTTATCGAAAAATATAATATCCGTTGTTGCCTTGTCAAAAGGTGATTTCCTTACGAATATTCCGCCCGATAAACCGCCGCTTTTAAGTTCCTGCCTTAAAATAGGAATCGGAATTACCTGCAGGTCCATAACATTTACGCCCGCCGAGAGAATACCGCTGGTAATGGAGCGCTTTATCATGTTGGATATATCGTCAATATCGCGTCCGACGAGCACGCTCTTATTCGGACCGACGAAGGCGCCGTAAACCGCTCCGAGCTTTGAAGCGAACTCGGGATTAATCTGAAGGTTTGAAAGTCCCGTTATACGCGAATCCGTAAAGAGGTCATTAAAGAATGTGTCTTCCTGAATTAAACTTCGTGTGACTTTCGCGTTATTGTCAATTGATTTTTTATCCCAGATTTTTATACTGGAACTAATGAAGACGTTTTTCCCTATGTGACAATTATCGCCGATGAATACGAAATCATTTATTCTCGAGTTCTCGCCGATTTCGCAGTTCTTCCCCACCACGTCATAAAGCGCCCGCGTTTTGGAGCGCATAACAACGTTGTTCCATATTACACAGTTCTTAACATCGGCTCCTTTTTCAATCAGCACTTCATTGCCTATAACGCTGTTTTCAACCACCGTGCCTTCTTCTAACAGCGTATGGTCTCCTATGCAGTTACCGTTTACGTTGTTATACTCAATATAGCTGAGTTTGCCCGCAAGCACATCAAGGTTGGCGTAGATGTATTCTTCGAGATTGCCGACGTCGCGCCAGTAACCCGTGTTTTTGTAACCGAAAAGCGGAATATTGTTATGAAGCAAATAGGGGAAGAGGTCTTTTGAAAAATCAAAATTTTCTCCCTCGGGAATGTGTTCATAAATCTTTTTATTGAAGCAGTAAATACCCGTATTGATTGTATCGGAAAACACTTCTGACGACGAGGGTTTCTCAAGGAAGCGCACAACCCTGCTGTCTTCATTGGTAAGTACAATTCCGTATTGTAAAGGATTATCCGAGCTGTAGAGAGAAATGGTTGCTATGGATTTGCGGCTCGTGTGATAATCGCATAAACCGGTCAGATTGAAATCGGTTAATACATCTCCGCTGATTACAAGAAATTCGTCTTTTATGAATTCCTCCGATAATTTCACGGCTCCGGCAGTTCCGAAATCACGGTCAGGCTGTATATACCTAATATTAACGCCGAACCTGCTTCCGTCGTCAAAATAGCGTCTGATGATTTCAGGCTGATAATACAGAAGAACGATGAAATCCGTAATTCCGTGTTTCCTGAGAAGCGTCATCACATGTTCCAGCATCGGAACATTGACAATCGGTACCATAGGTTTCGGCATGTTATTCGTCAGAGGTCTTAACCTCGTACCGAAACCGCCCGCCATTATAACAGCCTGCACTTTAACCCTGTTTAATTTTATTCATAACTAATAATAAAAATTTGTGAATCTGTAACTCTTCGCTCTTATTCAAAAAAAAGCTCTTTAATTCGTAATAATTCGTGTCCATTCGTGTC
>JAPLFI010000595.1 GCA_026390755.1 Ignavibacteriota bacterium | reverse complement strand
GAAGTCTTTTTATCTTAAACATTTTGTGCTAATTTTTGCACTAAATTTATATTATAAAAACAATAGTTTAAATTCATAACGGTCAACTTAAGTAATTAATCTAAAACTTAGCACAGTTTGAATATAATAGAAAAAAAAATCAGCGGTGTCTTTGAAATATCTTTTCTGACGATTATTGATGACAGAGGATATAATTTGCGGACTTATGACGATAAGGTATTCGAATATTTCGGTATAAGGCGTAACTGGGTACAGGAAAGCCAGACGCGGCTCGATAAACGAGGTATTATACGGGGTCTGCATTTCCAGTTTCCTCCTTATGGCGAGTCTAAGCTGGTCCGCTGTATCCGCGGTTCGGTTCAGGATGTTTTTGCCGACCTTCGTAAAGATTCACCGACTTTCGGACGCTGGGAATCAGTCGAACTTAACGATTATAATAAAAGAATGTTATTTTTGCCCCGCGGTATAGCTAATGGTTACTGCTCTCTTTCCGAAGGCGCCGAAGTTATTAATAAAGTTGATAACTATTACAGTAAAGACCACGAATCAGGAATAATATGGAATGACAACCGCCTGAATATAAGGTGGTCTGCGGAAAATCCTTCCGTATCCGAAAAAGATTCTAAATTATTGACGCTTGATGAATTCGTGAGTCAATATAAATTCATTGAAGAGGAATATAAATGATAGTACCTGTTTCAAGAACTGACTTTACTGAAAAAGAATTTGAAGCGATTAAAAAACCTCTCGAAAGCGGATGGGTCGTTCAGGGTCCTTATGTTAAGGAATTCGAAGATAAATGGAGCGCATTTACGGGCGCTGTAAATTCAATTGCCGTTACAAGCTGTACAACTGCGATTCAGGTATCTCTCCACGCACTTGGTATTAAACACGGTGATGAAGTTATTGTACCCGCATTTACGTGGGTTGCAACCGCAAATGCAGTCGAATGCCTCGGCGCAAAACCTGTATTCTGTGATATTGATATTGATACTTTTAATATTGATACTGCTAAAGCCGAAAGATTAATTAACGCAAAAACGAAAGCTATTGTACCAGTTCATTTATTCGGTCTTCCTTCAGATATGGATGCGGTTATGGCTCTTGCAAACTCCCATAATCTTAAAGTAGTTGAAGATGCCGCATGCGGATTTGGCTCTTATTATAAAGGCATACATGTCGGTAATTTCGGAGATATGGGCTGTTTCAGCTTTCATCCGAGAAAAGCTATTACCACAGGCGAAGGCGGAATGATTACAACTGCCTCCGGTTCAATGAATTCTTTGCTCCGTTCGCTTCGTGACCATGGCTCGTCTGTTTCCGACTTTCAAAGACATCACGGACCTAAGCCGTACCTTCTTCCTGATTTCCCGAGACTTGGTTACAATTTCCGTATGACGGATATTCAGGCGGCAATCGGTTCCGCGCAGATGGACCGCGCCTCATCTATAAGTGATGCGCGAAAAAAAATCGCGGCTAAGTACGACGAGGAATTGAAGAATACCGGCTGGCTGAAAACACCGTGTAAACAGTATAATTCTGAACATGGCTATCAGTCTTATGTGTGTATGTTTAATACCGAGGATAATCTTTCGTTTGACATAGATAGCATGAATCTGAAAAGAAATAATTTTATGGAATACCTGCAGTATAATGGCATTTCCACCCGTCCCGGAACTCATGCAGTTCATATACTCGATTATTACGCGAAGAAATATGATTTAAAATCTGACGATTTTATGAATGCAAGTATTGCATATTTGTGCTCGGTTGCGCTTCCTCTGTATCCGAATCTGACTGACGATGAATTCGGCTACGTGGTTGAAAAAATAA
The DNA here is from genome assembly GCA_026390755.1 of Ignavibacteriota bacterium. Lineage (GTDB taxonomy): Bacteria > Bacteroidota > Ignavibacteria > Tepidaquicellales > Tepidaquicellaceae > JAPLFI01. Next base: position 3,688 of record JAPLFI010000595.1, on the reverse strand, counting down.
AAAGTTATAAATTGTAATGACCATTTCTCAAAACTGTTCTGATTTTTATATATGTGCTAATCTGAGTAATCTGCGGCAAAGTTTTTGTCTCTTATTCTCAAATGATTTACTTCCATGAATTCTGTTGAACTTATAAATATATCGAAGCATTTCGGCAGTCTGATGGCGAATGACGGAATAAATCTGAAGGTCCGCGATAATTCTGTCCACTGTATCATCGGAGAAAACGGCGCGGGAAAATCAACACTGATGAAAATCCTTTTCGGGATTTACAGACCCGATTCGGGTGAAATCCGTGTGAACGGCATTCCTGCTCATTTCCGCTCCGCACATGACGCCATTAAATTAAAAATCGGTATGCTCCACCAGCATTTTATGCTCGTGGAAGATTTCAGCGTTATCGAAAATGTCATACTCGGAAATGAATTATCAAAAGGCATTACGCTTGATTTTGATAAATCCCGTCAGGCAATAACCGGACTTATTGAAAAGTATAACCTGTCTCTTAATCCGGATTCGAAAGTTTCGGATTTAAACGTCAGTGAGAAACAAAAGACCGAACTTCTTAAACTTCTTTACAGGCAGTCCGAAATTATCATATTTGATGAGCCTACTGCCGTTCTTTCGCCCGTTGAAGTCGGAGAATTTTTCAAGATTATAACAAAATTCAGGGATGAAGGGAAAACGATTATTGTTATCACTCACAAACTGAAGGAAGTCAGGGAAATAGCTGATGATGTCACCGTCCTCAGACGCGGTAAATCGGTTTACAGCGTTAACCGTGAGAGCCTTGATATTGACGTTCTTGCAAAAGAAATCGTAGGTGAACTCGAACCTGCTACTGCACTGCAAAAGATTAATATGGGAAATAACGATATTGCAGTTGAAATTGAAAATATTGTTCTTGATAAAGGCGGTGTTCGTAAACTCGACGGACTTAACATGAAGCTCCGGAAAGGGGAAGTTTACGGAGTATGCGGAGTGGAAGGAAACGGGCAGGGCGAAATAGCCGACCTTATATTCGGACTGGAAAAGTATTCTTCGGGTAAATTCATAACATTTAGTGACCTGATATCTCTCATCCCCGATGACAGAATTGAAAAAGGAATGATTAAGGAGTTTTCTGTCGGAGAGAACGTTATTCTGAAAAATAAAAACATAAATATTATATCCAAAAATCTGATTGCAAAAACAACCTCGGAAATTGTTTCAAAATATGATATACGGCTGTCGGATTATAACGCGCCATTGCAATCACTTTCAGGCGGCAATCAGCAGAAGGTTATTTTCGCGCGTGAAATTGAGCTCGATAACGATATTCTTGTTTTTGCTCATCCGACAAGGGGTGTGGATATAAATGCCTCAGCTTTTATTCATTCCGTTATTATCTCGGAGCGCAACAAGGGGAAAACAGTGCTTTTGATTTCCTCCGACCTGGATGAAATATTTTTTCTCGCGGACAGAATCGGTGTATTGTACAAAGGAAAAATAGTCCGTGAATTCTCATCGAATGAACTCAGCTCAAAATCCGAGGAAGATGTTGATGTACTTCTTGAAAAAATCGGTAAACTTATGATTGGAATTACGGTTGAAGAATAAACTCAGAGAAAATATTATTTCTATAACGATATCACTTATCTTAACGCTGTTTATTACTTCGGTAATAATTTTATTAATCGGTAAAAATCCGTTCGATATTTTCGGAATAATCATATCCGAAGTCTTTGGAAGCGGTTATGGACTGGGACAGGCGCTCTTTAAAGCGACTCCGCTGATTATTACGGGCTCAGCGCTTGCAATCTGTTTCCATGCTTCGCTTTTCAATATCGGCGCTGAAGGTCAGCTCAATCTCGGCGCTTTCGTGATGAGCCTCGCGGCTTTTTATTTCTCCGCACTGCCTGCATATCTGTTATTCCCGGTTGTAATTATTCTCGGTTTTGCCGTGAGTGCATTCTGGGGATATATACCGGCGATAATAAAGATCAAAAAGGGCGTCAGTGAGGTTATAACTACAATTATGATGAACTTCATCGCCATGGCGCTGATAAATTTCCTGCTTATTGAATTTTTTGCCGTGAAATCAACAGTCAGGACGGAAAAAATTGCCGACTGGATTATGATACCGAAATTATCAGCTTATTTCCAGTTTTTTCAGGGCTCTTCGGTCAATCTTACATTTTTTATTGCTCTGGCGCTCGCCTTTGCCGTATATTTTATGCTCTATAAAACGAAATTCGGTTATTATATAAAAGCCGTCGGATTTAATGAAACGGCGGCAAAGTATATCGGTATAAAGAACAACAGAATTATGCTCCTGTCATTTCTTATTGGCTCCGGGCTTACGTCTCTTGTCGGACTAAACTTTGTGCTGGGTTATAAGGGATACTATGAATTCGGATTTTCCAATAATCTCGGATTTACCGCCATTGCTGTTGCATTGCTTGCGAAAAATAATCCTATCGGGATTATTTTCACTTCTTTGCTGTTTGGAATGCTCGATTACGGAGGTCTTACGGTCAATACTGTTATTCCTAAAGAAATTATGTTCGTTGTTCAGGCTGTGGTTATATTGTCAATACTTTCAGTTGATAAAATTGTAAATAATTATTTTCAGTCAAAAGATTAATGGATATTTTCGGTTATATTATCTCTCTCTCTTTTCTGGCTCAGGTACTGAGGCTCTTTACGCCTTATTATCTCGGCGCCAGCGCGGCAAATTTTTCAGAAAGGGGAGGCGTGATTAATATTGCAATTGAAGGTTTTATGATTACGTCGGCATTCTGTTATGCTTTGTTTGCCGTTCTGACCGGAAATGTTTTGCTGTCTCTTTTCCTCGCGGTTACTATCAACATCTTATTCAGTCTCCTGTATTCTGCATTTACAATAAAGTTGAAGATTAATCAGATAGTAACAGGCGTTGGATTTAACCTTCTCATGGCAGGTCTTGCTAAGTTTATTATGATGCTTATTTTCAGGAGTTCAAGCAATACTCCGAGAATTGAATCACTGCCGCATATTCCGTTTATCGCGGATATGCCGGGGATCGGGAAAGTGCTGGCGGATTATATAATTATTTTCACGTTTCTTCTTGTACCAATTTCGCAATATCTCATTTATAAAACAAAGTTCGGATTGCGCCTGCGCTCGGCGGGCGAAAATCCGGCGGCGGCGGAATCGCTCGGAGTTAATGTCAGGAATTATAAACTTTATGGTGTAATGCTCAGCGGTTTTCTTTCCGCTCTCGCCGGTATATGGCTTGCCTCTAACCAGAATTCATTCAGCGACGGAATGATTGCGGGACGCGGTTATATTGCGATTGCTGCTATGATAATCGGAAAATGGAAACCGTGGAATATATTCTGGGCGTGTATTATGTTCGCCGCATTCGAAGCGTTCGAAATCTCACTGCAAATCAGCGGAATAAACTTTCCGTCACAGCTGTTGCAGATGCTGCCGTATCTGATTACGGTTCTGGTTCTCATCGGATTTATCGGAAAAACGAAACCGCCTGCAGCAGACGGAATTCCGTATTAAATCAGTTTCGGATAACCGGCGGACAATGTTAATTTTTCTTATGTTCCCTGAAATCAGCGTACGTAACGGGCGGCAGTTCTAATCCGTTCTTCCGGCAGTATTCATATTCCCACATTTTCATGTATGCGGATAATTTATGCGTTGCGGATAATAT
>JAPLFI010000001.1 GCA_026390755.1 Ignavibacteriota bacterium | reverse complement strand
TTAAGAATTAGAAAAGCGATGGATAAATTAGCAGAGGATGCTAAAAAATCGGCGTTATATATCGAATTAATAAAGAGAAAAAATCCCAAATAGTATGTTTAAGACATAAATGGCGAGCTATAAAAGAAGTGTCTTGTACTGAAATAGGCTTACGGAAGTATCAATAAGAAAGTGTTAAGTGTTAAGTGCTACACTTATGACAGTTTTTTTGCTCTTCAACTCCGTAGGCGTTACCTGTCAATAGCAATGTGTTAATTCTATTTACAGGCAACCCCCGCTGAGGGTTGAAGAGCATAAAGAACAAATATGCGACGTTAAAGCCATGTATTTTAGGGTTTCGTTATAGTGCAATATAATATAGAAAATGAAAAAGCCCGGTTATATAATGCCGAGCTTTTTTTAAAGATATCAATCCATTATGCAAAGATTACTATAACATTATAAATTGTTAATATAATTAAAAATCAAAGGCGCCTGGACAGGAGTAACCAAATGCATGTGGTCAATATATAATTGAGAGGACGGAAAAGGTAAATTTACACCACTGCCATCATAAAATAACGCAGATGTTACGTTTACTAATCCGTCATTCGGTCCAAAAGGTTTTAACAGCTTCCAGCCTGTACATACTATTCCGTTCATAACATCCTTGTAGTAAGTTTCATTCCAAACCCAACGAACAGGAAGAGGTAAATATTGGAGATGCCCTCCCATTTCACCTGCAATACAATAGTATTTATTTCTGTTTTGCAAATCTAATGTATTTATCAACATATTTTGTATGAAACCACCGGAAGTGTTCATATCCTGAGGACCCGGAGTATTCAACGAAGGTACTACAAACAGGAGCTTTACTAATTCCGTGCCGCGATGCGGCGTTCCGAGTGTTATAAGTTTCGTAATCTGACCGCCGTTTGCAATATAAGCACGTGATACCAATCCGCCCATGGAATGAGCAATAAGAATCGGATTAACCAATCCCTTTGCAATAATAGAATCTTTTAATATTCTGCCGTTTATCATTATTGAGTCCTGCCAGTTATATTGATAGCTATATACGTTATGCCGGCTTTTAAAATTTGCATCAAGAGAGTTCAGAAGGCTATTCCATTCCGCAATGGTTGCGCCCATACCATGCACAAAAACAACCGGCGGACCCGTGGGATTAGGAGTTGTGAAAATAGTTTTTAACATATACGGATTTGGCGGCGGAGCAGTACCAAAATCAAATACTTTTTTATTCGCTGATAATAAAGTTACATCAAGCGTGTCGGAAAGAGGATTTTTAAAAATAAATTTACCTGCGATGATATTATCTGTTTTTGTTCCAATAAACTCAAAATTATATTGAATTGCAGTGAAAACCGCGTTTAATATAATTAAATTTCCGTTTTTTGTTCCGGTTAAGATTCCTATGTTTCTTGACAGGGAATCAATTAATTCCGCCGAACCTGTCACGACACCGTTATTTACTATAATTTCAAGACCATAATGATGTGTAAGTGAAGAATCATTT